>JANNCK010000107.1:0-12830 GCA_031386545.1 Sphingomonadales bacterium | reverse complement strand
TGAAAAGACAGCCGAATTACGACCTAGAATTTCGTACATATTTTGGTGGTCGGAAGGTAGAGTTCCGACTAGTAAGCCTCCATTCTTTCGACATTAATATTGTTTGTCCCTCATTTGAAAATGAAACGGTCAGCTTTAGCTGGTAATAATTTCAAGAATTTTATCCCTCAACTAAATGCCTGAATCCCCGTCATCGCCCGCCCCAGTATCAGCGCGTGCACGTCGTGCGTACCCTCGTACGTGTTCACCGCCTCCAGGTTCATCACATGGCGGATCACGCCATATTCGTCGCTGATGCCGTTGCCGCCGTGCATGTCGCGCGCGACGCGGGCGATATCGAGCGCCTTGCCGCAGTTATTGCGCTTGATCAGGCTGATCGTTTCGGGTGCAAGATTGTGCGCGTCCATCAGGCGACCGGCGGTCAGCGCGGCGTTCAGGCCGAGCGCTATTTCGGTCTGCATGTCGGCAAGCTTTTTCTGCACGAGCTGCGTCGCCGCCAGCGGCCGCCCGAACTGCTTGCGGTCGAGCGTATATTGCCGCGCGGCGTGCCAGCAGAACTCGGCCGCGCCCATCGCGCCCCAGGCAATGCCATAGCGCGCGTTGTTGAGGCAGCCAAACGGACCCTTCAGCCCCTCGACGCCGGCCAGCAGGCGGTCGGCAGGGATATGGACATCCTCCATTACGATCTCGCCCGTCACCCAGGCGCGCAGCGAGAATTTGCCCTCGATCTTGGGCGTCGACAGCCCCGCGTCGCCGCGTTCCATCAGAAATCCGCGGATCGCGCCGTCATCGCACTTGGCCCAGACGACGAAAACATCGGCGATGGGGCTGTTGGTGATCCACATCTTCGCCCCCGACAGAACATAGCCATCGGCCACCGTCCGCGCGCGGGTCTTCATCCCCCCGGGGTCGCTGCCCGCATCAGGCTCGGTCAGGCCAAACGCGCCGATCCATTCCCCAGTCGCCAGTTTGGGCAGATAGGTCTGGCGTTGCTCTTCGCTGCCATAGGCCCAGATCGGGTACATCACGAGCGACGACTGCACCGACATGGCGCTGCGATAGGCCGAGTCCACCCGCTCGACCTCACGCGCGATCAGGCCATAGGCGACATAGCTGACGCCGGGGCAGCCATAGCCCTCTATGGTCGGGCCAAGCAGCCCCGCTTCGCCGAATTTACGCATCAGTCCCTTGTCGAAGGTTTCGTTGCGGTTCGACAGTTTGACGATGGGGGCAAGCTCGGCATCGCAAAACGCGCGTGCGGTATCGCGGACCATCCGTTCTTCGTCGGTCAGTTGCGCGTCGAGCAGGAACGGGTCGGTCCAGTCGAACGACGGCCATTTCGGCGCAGTGTGCTGGACGGCGGGGACGGCGAGAGCGGTGGCCATAATCGACTCCGGAAACGGGTTTGCAGGTTGCGAATGCTTTCCGTTATTCGCCGCGCCGACACAAGCGGCGCATCGTGCGTCAGGCGATTATCCGCGACGTAATTTGCGCGTGCCGCTCGGGCGTCACGCCCAGCACGTCGTGTGCATAAGCTTCCACCGAGCCATGCGTTGCCACAATGGCCGAAAGTGCCGCATCGAGGAACGCCTCATCCACCCCCATCAGGATGCGGATTGCGTCATCGCTTATCTGCGGTCCGCGACTGGCGCGGATGCTCGCAGCGCCGGCGGCAATCCGCGCCTCCGAATTGCCCGCTGTGTTGGTCAGCAGGTAATCGGCCATCATGTCGTCGCGGTGTACGCCCATGAGGGTGTGGAGCACCGCCGCAGCGAGGCCAGTGCGGTCCTTGCCTGCCAGACAATGGAGCAAGCTGCCCCCCTCGCGCTCGGCCAGCGCCTCGAAATACATGCGGAACACCGCGATCAGATTCGGGCGGAACGGCATGAACGCATACAGATTGACCATCGCCTGGTGTGCGTCCGCTGCTGATTCAATTGCGCGTGCGGCCTCGACATGCGGCGCGCCGCCGCGACCGGCGGTCTCGCCGTCGTAGAAATACACTTGCGCCCCAAACCCCTCGGGCCGCGCACAGGGATATTTGCGTCGCTCGCTGTTGCCGCGCAGGTCGATCACGGTTTGCAGGCCGAGCGCGGCGACAGCCGCCAGATCGTCCGTCGTCGCGCCAACGTGTTGGCCCGACCGGAACAGTATGCCGGTTTTCAACCGCCCGCCACCGCGGGTCGCGTACCGGCCATAGTCGCGAAAATTGTGAATGCCGGTGAACGGTTTAACCCGGTCCCCGACCAATGCGTCCGGGGTCACGAGGTCGAAAATGCCCCGTCAGCAGCAGCGCGGGTACCGACTTCGGCCTGACCGGCGTCGATTTTGTCAACGCGCGGTGCGGTCCACGTCTTGCGCTTCGGTGCGGGTATCGCCGGTGCCTTGGGCGTGCGTTCGGTCATGTAAAAATCCTGTCATCCATAACTGTTTGTATAAGATGTCGGGGGATGCCCGACCAAGCGGTTTTCAGTTGCGGTCCTACAGCACGAAGTCGGCGGCAACTGGTGGTGTCGGCGGCACTGACGTCACGCTCAGCATGAAGTCGGCAAGGCCGTCACCGTTTATGTCGCCTTCGATGATGAAGATGCCGCCACCCGCATCGGTGTAGCGTAGTTGACCCGCGACATTGCCGAACGCTGCCGCACCGATAAAGGTAAAGGCATCGTCGGCCCCACCCGCAATCGCATCGATCCGCGACAGGTCGATCTTATCACCTGTGTTGAAGTCGAGGATGCGGTCCCGCGTCGCATCGGTCGTGCCGAGCGAGTCGCTGAGATTGTCGTAGCGGAATATGTCCGCACCGCCATTACCGCGCAACGCATCGCCGCCGCCACCGCCATAAATTGCGTCGGCACCCGCGCCGCCGGTCAATGTATCGGTGCCCTGCCCACCAAAGAAGATGAAATTGCCATTGGTTTCTGCGGACCCATCGATGACCATATTAGTGGTGACGTTCAGACCCCACACCGTCTTGGTCGCCGCTGCCGCCGTCCAGATGTCGGTCAGCGTGATGTTGAAATTGTTCGGCGATCCGGCCGGACCGGGCAGCAGGATCAACGTCTCGACATCGGCGTTCGGCCCGATACTGACAGTGTAATCACCGTCGAGAGCCAGCTGGTCATTGGCACCGCCACCGCCGACAACCGTATCGGTCAAGGCCCATTTGCCCGGGCCGAAGTAGAACCCGTCGTCGCCCGCACCGCCGGTGAAGCTGTCATTACCAAGGCCGCCGTACATGCGGAACATGCCGTTGGTCTCTGCCGAACCGTTGAACGTGAAATTCTGCCCGGCGGCCAGATTGCCGCCGAACACCGACAGCGTCTGCCCCGCCGCGACATTGCCGTCATGGCTCGTGATATTGTAGCTGAAGCCCGGCAGAACCGCGAGCACCTCGACATTGGTCAGTGTGTTGGCGTTGAGCACCAGTCCGCCCGCATAGTTACCGCTAAGCCCGACCTGATCGTTGTTGCCCGACCCGCCGTTGACGCGGTCGGCTGCGGTAAATGCCGCGCCAAACGCGAATGCATCATTGCCTGCACCACCCGTAACGAGATCATTGCCGCCAGTGCTGAGGTCGAAAGTGTCGTCGGCAGGCGTACCGGTAATCACATCATTACCCGCTGACGGTGAAGCAGTTGATATGCCCGTGACGGTAATCGATGCCGTCGCGGTCGCGCCGCCGGGCAGCGTGTAGGTGAAACTGTCATTCGCCGATCCTCCCGTCGTCAGGGCGCTGAACGCACCATCGGGATCATAGGTAAACGTGCCGTCGGCGAGGAGCGTCAGCTTTGCACCCGACACCAATGTCTGCGTCGTTCCCGGTGCAACACCGTTGACCGTGGCGACAACAAGCCCCGCCCCGCCTGACATGTCGTTGGCGAGGACCGTGCCCTTGTAGAACGCGGCCTCGGTCGTCGTGAATCCGTCGGCAATGGCGACAGCCGTGCCAGTCGCACGCACCTGTCCGATAGTGGCAATCGGCTGGTCATGGTCGGTTGCACGCAGACTGGCGTCGACGAACGCGTTGTAGTGAACGACGTCAAAGGTCGAGCTTGCGACGAGGCTCCCCGACACCAGAATATGGTCGAGCGTCTGGTAGTTGCCACCGAAGATATATGAATAGCGTTCCTGCACCGGCAGCAAGTCGTACAAATTGCCCAACACGCCGCCTGCCGTCAGGTTGGTAAGCGCGGTTTCGTAATAGAACCCGTTGAAATCGCCGTTGACGACGAACTTGCGCGCCGGATCGACCACGAGTGCCGCATCGATATAGGCGCGCACTCCCGCTGCCTGTGCCGTGCGCGCTGAGTCGCCCGCATCGGCGGGAGGCTGGTTCGCACCCCAAAGCGGGTCAGACCCACCGCGCGACGTCGAGTGCAGGTTGATCGAGGTAAAACGCTCGCCATTGAACATGAAGTCGGCGACCAGCGGTCGTCGCGACCCGCTGTAGGCCGCGATATCGATCAGTGCTGCCGAACCCTCGACATAGGTC
The DNA here is from genome assembly GCA_031386545.1 of Sphingomonadales bacterium. Classification (GTDB taxonomy): domain Bacteria; phylum Pseudomonadota; class Alphaproteobacteria; order Sphingomonadales; family Sphingomonadaceae; genus Sphingomonas_O. The sequence goes on along the minus strand of JANNCK010000107.1, from coordinate 8,335 downwards.
ACCCGCGCCGTGTTGTAGAAAAACCCGTTGCGGATGTTGCCATTGGGCTCCCCGCCCGTCGTGTTATTGGCGGTCGGTGCGATTTCGACATAACGATAGATCGGGCCACCAAGCGCGGCAACGGCATCAATCAGCAACTGTGCGGTAACCTGCCCGCTAAAATTGGTTCCGGTCCCCGCGCCATCCGCGTCCTGGATTTCCTGAACCCCGATGATGTCCGGACTGCGCAGACCCTGCACGATTTCGGTCGCGTGGAGCAGGAATTTGGACGCCGGATCGGTCGGATCCAGATTTTCGAGGTTGAAGCTGGCGTAGCTGAACTTGGTCGCGTCGCCGACAAGGGTGGTCGTCTCGCGCGTCAGGGTGACATCGGTCGTCGTCGTTACCGCCTGCGTGACGATGATTTCATATTCGGCAAAGGCGTAGTTCAGAATGCCCGTGACACTCGACAGGACGTCGCCTTGGGTATGGTTCGGCGTATAACCCGCGAATATGCCGCTATCGTCGTCAATCTGGATTTTTTCGGGGTTATAATCGCCCGACGAAATGGTGAGGCCGCCGCGATCATTGACTCCGGTTGCGCCGGTACCGCCCGACGCAACGACATAGGTTTCACCGAAACTATTGCTGTTGGCGACGGCCAGCGGAGCCTGGATCGTGACCCGCATCCCCTCCAGCGATTCCCAGAAGTCGATACCGTCAAGCGTCGGTTCGTAATTTGCAAAGCTGTCGTTATCGATGACACTGGTTGGCGGCGTCCGCGATCCGGGCGTGCCGTCGGTGCTGAGGAGGACCGGCGCGGGGAGCGCATTGCCCACCGAAGTGACGACGATACCGGTCGGACTGGTCAATTGGGTGAGCGACAAGCTGCCCGCCGTCGAACCGGTGAACTCGGTAACGGTCGCGGTTAGCGTAATGGCATTGCCGACAACGACCGTCGGGGCCGTGCTGGTGAAGACGAAGATACCGTCGGACGTGCCGATGTCGCCATCACCGGTCGGGTCTTGCAGGTAAAATCCGTTGGTATCGACCGCCGTGACAATGCCCGACGTCGCAACAATCTGGCCGTTAAAACCGGAACGATGCCCTAATCCCTGAATGGCGTAGATCGGTACCGGACCGGCATCATCGTTGGTAATCGTTCCCAGTCCCGACCCGTCGGTCAGGGCGCCCGCGCTCGGCGTGCCGAGGGTAACCGTGAACGTCTCGTTCGGCTCTACGTTGGCGTCACCGGCGACGGTCAGCGTGACCGTTTTGGTCAGTTCGCCGTCGAGAAACGTCAGCGTGCCACTGGTTAAGGTACCGCCGACGAAGTCGCTGAGCGCGGCCTGTCCGTTGATGCCGGGAATATTGACAGTATAGCCGACCGTGACGGTTCCCGTGCTGCCGCCTGCGCGCGACACAGTGAAAACCATATCCGTGGTTGCCGCTGCCGCACCCTCGAGAACGGCAACATCATTGATCGAAAAATTGCCGGCCTGTGGCGTCGTGATCGCCTGGCTTGTGACCGAAATATCGTCGATGCCGATCCACTCGTCGTTACCGACGGCGTTCGCTGTCATCACGCGGATTTCGACCTGTGCCTGATTATTCGCATCACTCGGCAAAGTGACGGAAACGGTGGTTTCAAGCGTCGCCAGGCTCGGCCCTGACGACGCATCGGCGGTATAGCCGCCGGGGACATTCACCCATGCGCCACTCGACCCGATTCGATATTGGACAACAATTGGCTGTGCCGCGTTGTCGACACTGCCATCCAGGTCGCGCAGCAGAACGGAGAACGTCACGTCCTGCCGGTCGGTCGTATCGAGAAAGATGACGATATAGGGAGCTTGCGCGGTGCCGGACCCGTTCAGCGCAATCGTCGGATTGGTGATCTCGAATTCGGCGACCCCGCCGGTCGCAACCGTATTCGGGGAGGTCTGGTTGGCCAGCAGGCTGACGACCGCTGTCGATCCTGTAATTGTGCGCGGGTCGGTGCCGGTGGCCGAGGCCAGCGCATCGCCCCTAAATCCGACAATGCTCTCGACGTTCGCCCACACGGCTTGATCGGTCGTGGTATCGTTCTTGGTTGTGGTCAGGAGTGCCGTGTTGGACCAATTCTGAAAGAAATTGCCCCGGGTCTTCAGGTTCCAATATGTGCTCGACACGTCTCAAACCCTTTACAAGTGCATGGTCGTGCCATGCGGGCACGCAAACCGATGTCTGATTCCGGTGAACCGGATTCGTTGATAGTCTCTGTGGATGTTGTGTGACGCCGTCATGAAAGCGTCAACAGCCGCTGGCCCCGAGAAATAGTAACAATCTGGTATTTTCCGGGAACGTGCTTAGGAACGCGCGAATGGACCGCAACCGTTTCTGTTTTTACGCTGTCACGGCAACACTCGGCGCGCTCGCTTCGCTCGTTCTAAACGGGCAATCGTCAGCGCAGAGTACAGCGGCAGCACTGCCCGACCTTAGCGACCGATACCCCGTCACGACACTCCCCGCTCCATCGCAAAACCCGCTCGACTTGCGTGCCGGGGATGACCCGGTTCTCAATATCGCCCGCGCTGCGGTTTCACCCGAGGCGTTTCGTACAACCATCGGTGCTGCTGTCCGGCGTGCGCCGGTTCTGGGTGAGTCGGTTGCCCAGCGGCAGGAAAGCGAAGCCGCACGCAACGAGGCACGCGCACGGCAATACCCCACCGTCGATGTGTCCCTGTCGCATTTCGAGGTCGTCTCGCGCGCCTTTTCCAATGACCCGCAAAACATTCTGGAACGCCAACGCCCGCAATTCCGTACCGACGGCACCCTTCGCATCCAGCAACCACTATTCGATTTCGGAGCCAGCAGCGGGCGCATCCGCGCGGGCAATGCGCGCCTGCAAGCGGCGTCCGCCGGTGTCGAAGATACCGGCAACCGCGTCGCGCTTCAGGCTATAACCGTTTGGTACAATGTCTTTGCGTATCGCACGCTGGTGCGGCTCGCCGAAAGTTTTATCGACGGCCAGACCGGCATCCGTGAAAAGGTCGAGGCGCGCATCCGCCAAGGGGCGTCCGCCCGCGGCGACGCCGCGCAAGTTGAAAGCTCGATTGCCTCGTCACAGGCCCAGCTTGCAGACTTCCGTCGCTCGCTCGCGACTTCGGAGGCGCAGTACACCCAGTTAATCGGGTCTCCGCCGCCAGCCTCAATCGGTCGCGCACCATCCCCCGATCTGGCCGGCGTCACTGGTGCAACTGTGCCCGATCGCATTGACGCGCTGCCGTCCGTCCGTTCGGCAAAGGCACTGGCGCGTGCGGCTGACGAAGATGCCCACGCCAGCCGTGCCGACGCCTTGCCGGGCGTATCGCTGGGCATCGATGCCGGGCGCTACGGTATTTTCCAAACGGCAAACGACTATGACATCCGCGCCAATGTCACCCTGAACTGGCGGATTTTTGGTGGGGCCAAGCAACGCATCGATCAGGCGGAGGCACGCGCGTCGGGTGCCGCCGCGCGATTGCAACGTGCGCGTGACGAAGCAGAACGCGACGCCCGGATCGCTCTCGCCGATGTGGGTGCTCTCGCGGATTCCGAAGCTGCGCTTGCCGACGCCTATCTCTCCAGCCGCAAGTCGCGCGATGTCCTGACCGAACGCTTTCGGGTCTCGCGCGGCACCCTTGTCGATGTGCTTACTGCCGAAAGTAATTACTTCGGCGTCGCGGCCCGCTACGTTCAATCCGTGATCGAACTTGACACCGCACGTTACACCCTCTTGGCGCGTACCGGTAAGCTTCTCGAAGCTCTGGCAATTCCGCCCGCCGCACTGGACCCACGATGAGTGCTGCCCATTTAGTGGAAGTACCCAAACCGCGCTTTGCGGCATGGCTGACCGAACCCATGCTGCGAAACCGTGGTACCTATATCAAAGTCGCGCTGGCCGCCGCGATGATCAACATCTTCGGGTTGGTCACATCGCTCTTCACGATGACGGTTTATGACCGTGTCGTGCCCAATAACGCAATGTCGTCGCTGGTCGCGCTGTCGATCGGACTGGGCGTTGTCGTCGTGTTCGATTTCATCCTGCGGATCTTGCGCGCCTATTTCGTGGATTTGGCGGGCGCCGACATCGACCATGACATTGGCGAGCGCGTTTTCGACCGCCTGCTCCGCATTCGTCTCGATTTGAAAAAAGGGTCGACCGGGGCGCTCGCCAGCATGATGCGCGAGTTGGAGACGCTTCGCGATTTCTTTGCCTCGGCGACGCTGACGGCGGTTGTTGACGTGCCGTTCATCCTGCTGACCCTGATCTTCATCGCGCTGATCGGTGGCCCCGTCGTGTGGGTGCCGCTTGCGGCTGTCCCGCTTGTGATCGGTGCCGGTTGGCTGACGCGCCCTGCGCTCGACCGGCTGTCGGCGCGCTCGATGAACGAGGGGCAGTTGAAGCAGACCGTTCTGGTCGAAGCGATTGGCGCGCTTGAAATGGTCAAGGCTTCAGGGGCCGGGTTTCTGCTCGGCCAGCGCTGGCGGCGCGCGAGCGAGGCCCATTCCGACAGCTCGCTTCGCCAGCGGCTTGTCTCCACAATTGCGGTAACGATTGCCGCGTCGGCGAACACGCTGGCCTATGCGGGCGTCGTCATCGTTGGCGTTGTCCTGATTGCCGACAACAAAATGTCGATGGGGGCGCTGGTCGCGTGTTCGATTCTGGCAGGTCGTGCCGTACAACCGCTGGCACAGATCGCCACATTGCTGTCACGCCTTTCAGCGACGCAGACCGCCTATAAACAGATCGATGCGATGATGTCGCTCCCGCCGGAGGGGCCCGCCAACGAAGGCCTTATGCCGGCTAAATTTGACGGCAAAATCGAATTGCGGAACATTGTCTTTACCTATCCGGGCGCTGCTGAAAAAACCCTCGACGGGCTGAGTATGACGATACTGGCTGGACAGCGCGTTGCCCTGATCGGGCAGGTCGGATCGGGCAAATCAACAATCGCGCGGCTGATCCTGGGACTCTACCCGCCGCAGGAGGGGCTCGTCATGATCGACGGGACCGACATCCGGCAATTCGAACCGCAAACGATGCGCGCACGGATTGGCGGGGCACTTCAGGAAAGCACGCTACTCAGCGGCACGGTGCGCGAGAATATTTCGCTGGGACGCGCAGCCGTCGATGATGAAGAGTTACTTCGTGCGGCTGAACTCTCGGGTACACATGCCTTTATGGGGCGGATTTCGAACGGCTATGACCTGATGCTCGCTGACCGGGGCGAAGGGCTATCGGGCGGACAGCGGCAGTCCATATCGATTGCGCGCGCACTTGCCGGTCGACCGCAAATCGTCGTCTTCGACGAGCCGACAAGTGCCATGGATGCGGGCACCGAGCAGCAACTGATCGAGCGGCTTGAAAGCGAGCTCAAGGGACGAACCTTCGTGCTGATTACCCACCGCCCGGCCCTGCTCCGTCTGGTCGAGCGCGTTATCATCGTCGAACAAGGCAAGATTGCTGCCGACGGGCCGCGCGATGCGGTGCTCAAGCAACTCCAGCGCCCTAGGGTTGCGGCATGAGAACTACTGACAGCCACCTCGAAGACCTTGCGGATCGTATCGAGCCGCGCTCGGCATCGAATGTTTTGCTCTGGACAATTATCGGCTTCTTTGTCGCCTTCGTCATCTGGGCGAGCATCGTTCAGATCGACCGTACCGTGCGTGCGCCCGGCAGGATTATCCCCAGCGCACGGCTTCAAGTTATCTCGAACCTTGAGGGCGGTATTGTTTCGGCGATTCTGGTTCGCGCCGGTGATCTGGTGCGTCAGGGGCAGGCACTGGTCCGGCTTGACCAGACCCAAAGCGGGGCAGAACTCGGCAGCAGCGAAATTACAATCATCGCGCTGCAAGCAAAAGTCGCGCGGCTGGAGGCCGAGGTCGAAGGGCGCGAGCCCCGCTATCCGGCTCCCCGTGATCCCGCAGCCGCAGATCAAATTTCTATCGAACGGGCGCTGCACCAGACGCGGATGAGCGATCTGTCCAGCCTCGTTTCGGCCAATGCCGCCCGCGAGAGCCAGGCGCAGGCATCGGTTACCGAGGCGCAGGCCGCCTATCGCGCGCGGGTATCGGCGCGCGATTCCGCGTCGCGCCAATTGGCCATGATGCGTCCGCTCGTCGAACGCGGCATCGAGCCGCAGATGACCCTTGTCCAGCTCCAGAACAGCGCCTCGATTGCGGCCAGCGAAGCAGCACAAGCCTCAGCCGCTATCGGCCGCGCCCAAGCCGCCGTCGCCGAGGCGCGCGCGACCCTGTCCCAAGTCCGGCAGAGCTGGCGCGCCCAGGCTGGCGGCGAGCTTGCCGCTGCCCAGGCCGAAATGACCGCCCGCAGCCGTACTGTCCCGGCGCTTGCTGCCCGCGTTGGCCGGTTGACCGTCGCAGCGCCGGTCACTGGCCGGGTCAACCGTGTACTTGTTTCAACCGTCGGCAGTAGCATCGGCCCCGGCCAGCCCATCGTCGAGGTGGTTCCCAGCAACGACACGTTGATGGTCGAGGCACTTGTGACACCCAAGGACATTGGTTTCGTCCGCATTGGCCAGAAAGCCAAAATCAACGTCTCCGCCTATGACTCGGCGATCTACGGCGGCATGGACGGCGAGGTCGTCACGATTTCCCCCGATGCAACCGTCGAAGAGCGCACTGGCGAGAGCCACTATCTGGTCCGCATCCGTGCCAACGCGGCCAGCCTCCGCGATGCGCAGGGAAAACCGCTCACCATCGGTGCGGGCATGACCACCGACGTCAGCCTGCTCGGCGACAAGCGCTCGATCATGGGCTATATCCTAAGCCCGATAGCCCGGCTCGGCGAAACCGCCTTCCGCGAGTGATTGTCGCCGGACTGTCCGCTGAATTCCGGCTGGTCGCCGCCTGTTGCCGGCCGCGAACCCGTCCCGATTTTGTTCAGGTGATTGCTGCGGTGTCCGGCAATGGCTTTGACCCCGACTTGCTGTTGGCAACGGCACGCGCCCACCGCGTCGAGGGGTTTGTCGAAGATGGATTGCGCGCGGGTGGCGTGATGCTGCCCACTTCGTCGCACGCACTGCTGGCGGCACGGGCAAAAGCGGCGCGGCTCCAAATGCTGCGGAATGCGGGCGAGGAAGTTCGCATCGACCGCCTGTTTAGAGACGGTGGCGTTGAACCGGTTTTTATCAAGGGCGCAACGCTCGCCATGTTAGCGCACGGGACGCTTGCGCTCAAAACTTCTTGGGATGTCGATGTGCTGGTTCCGCCGACTGGCATGGGCACCGCACAGCAAATTCTTTCAGACGCTGGATACCGGCTCGACCTGCCCGGCATCGAACATCCGTTCCTTGTCCGCCGGTTTTTGGAACGCAACAAAGAAACCTGCTGGATCAACGCCGCGCGCCAGACGACAATCGAACTGCACTCGGCGCTCGTCGATGATGTGGCGCAGCTGCCGACTGTCGGCTCGGGATCGCCGACACAGATGGTCGAAATCGCCCGAAACAGCGCAATTGCGACGTTCGCGCGCGCCGAGCTATTCGCCTACCTGTGCGTGCATGGCACTGTTCATCGGTGGGAGCGCCTGAAATGGCTCACCGATATTGCCGCGATGCTCGACAAAAGTGCGGAGACAATCGAAAACCTGTACGACCATGCCACGCGCCTCGGGGCACGCCGAAGCGCGGCAACAGCGCTCATCATGTGCGCCGATATGCTCGGTACCGAACTCCCCGAAAACCTGCGAATGTCGCTTGAAAACGATCAGGCGACCCGGCTGCTTGCCCGCTTGTCCGTCGCCGCCATCGCGACGCCAGATGCGATTGCCCCGCTTTCTCTGGCCGGATTGAGGCAGGCGTTGACCCATCTAAGGGTTCAGAGATTACAGGTTTCCGGCGTGCGTCGTCACCTGTCGGTTGTCCGGACCCAGCTCAGCCGCGCCTATACAATTGATCGCCTTTTATTACCGCGTTGGGCGCTACCGATCCATGCTGTGTTCTGGATACCGTTGCGCCTGATCACCCGGCCCTGGCGCAAAATTTAGGAAGTTGGCGGAAATACGCTCAGCAAGCCATAGGCTTCACTGCCTTCGCAGCCGACGACATCAATCTGACCCGACCGAACCCAGACATGCGCAACCAGTTGATCGTTACTGTCGCGGCGGGCCCCGTAATACAGCGCCACCTGATAGCCACGACGGCGCAGCATCAGTTGCGCCGCCAGCCCCTGCTGAAAACACATCGCATGCCACGGGACACGCCGTGCCCAACCCGCGACGGCCCAACCAATGCTGTCTGCCTTGGCAACCGGTATTTGCGCATCCCGGCGTGGTGACTGGGCAGCAAGGACGGCAAGGCGGTTAAAGCTG
>JANNCK010000332.1:0-3356 GCA_031386545.1 Sphingomonadales bacterium | reverse complement strand
ACTGAGGGGTGGATGCTGAAACAAGTTCAGCATGACGGCCTTACGAATGGAAATTTCTTGACCACCCCCAAAAACGAACTCCTCTTCCTCGCGCTCGGCGGGTCCGACGAAATTGGCATGAATGTCAACCTATATGGTTGTGACGGCAAATGGCTGATGGTCGATCTCGGCCTTACTTTTGCGGGTTCCGACTATCCCGGCGTCGATCTCGTTCTGCCCGACCTCGAATTTATCGAGAAGCGGCGCAAGGATCTGGTCGGGATTGTCCTCACGCACGGGCATGAGGATCACATCGGCGCGATCCCTTACCTTGCTGCCGATCTCGGCGTGCCACTTTATGCGAACCCGTTCACCGCGACCTTGATCCGTGGCAAGCTCGACGAAGAAGGTTTATCCAAAGAGGTGAAACTCAACGTCGTAAAGCCGGGGCAAAAGCTCCAGCTCGGGCCGTTCGGCGTCGAACTCGTCCGCCTTGCCCACTCGATCCCCGACATGGACGCAGCACTGATCGATACACCCTATGGCCGCGTGTTCCACACTGGCGACTGGAAACTCGATAACGATCAGGTGCTGGGCGAGTCCGCCACCGAGGCCCAGATGCGCGCCATCGGCGACAAGGGCATCCTCGCGCTGGTCTGCGATTCGACCAATGCCTTCAACAACGAAGCGTCGGGTACCGAAGGCAGCGTCCGTGACGGCCTGATGAAGGCGGTTACCGCCGCCGAGGGCCGCGTGATCGTCACCAGTTTCGCATCGAACGCCGCGCGTCTGGCGACACTGGGGCAAGTGGCGAAGGCCACCGGCCGCACACTGACCGTGGCGGGCCGCTCGCTCGACCGCATCATCGGCGCGGCGCGGCAGAACGGTTATCTGAAGGACTTCCCCGACACCGTCGATTTCGAGTCCGCGATGCGACTGCCTGCGAACAAGAGCCTCGTCATCGCCACGGGCGGGCAGGGCGAGGACCGCGCCGCCCTTGCCCGCATCGCCTTCGACCAGCACCAGATCAAGGTCAGCGAAGGCGACACGATCATCTTCTCGTCGAAACAAATTCCCGGCAACGAAGTCGCCATTGGCCGCATCCAGAACGCGCTCGCCCGCAAGAACGTGCTGATGGTCACCGAGAAACAGGCGCATGTTCATGTGTCCGGTCACCCGGGCCGCCCCGAACTTGCCAAAATGTACGAGTGGATCCGCCCTGAAATGCTGATCCCCGTCCACGGCGAGCGGCGGCACATGGCCGAACAGGCCCGCTTTGGCCTTGGCGAGGGCGTCCCCCGCGCGCTCATCCAGTCGAACGGCGATGTCGTCCGCCTCGCGCCCAAGGGGCCGGGCATCATTGGCAAAGAACGCACCGGGCGGCTTGTGCTCGACGGCGATGTCATTCTGCCCGCCGACGGCTCGACCATTGGCGAGCGGCGGCGGCTGTCGCAATACGGCGTGATCTCCGTCGCGGTTGCGGTGGACCGTAGCTGGCAGCTGATCGGCAATCCCGAAGTCCGTATTCAGGGCATCCCTGTCGAAGAAGACCGCGAAGACTTCCTCGCCGAGGCCCGTGACGGCGCAGCGGCAGCCATTGGCAAGGAACGCAGCGAGGACAAACTGCGCGAGAAGATCAGGCTCGCCGTGCGCCGCGTTGCCACTGACTGGACGGGCAAAAAACCGGTGGTCGAAGTGATGGTGTTGCAGGCATGAGGGCGCGCGCATGAAAATCCAGTCCGCGATAGCCATCTTCGCCCTGTTCTGGGTGCTCAGCGCCTTCGTCGTCATGCCCTTCGGCGTTCGCACCCACGACGAGGCGGGGGCCGCAAAGGTTGCCGGCCAGGCCGACAGTGCACCCTTTAATTTCCGCCCGTGGCGCATCGTAAAGCGGACGACCATCGTCGCCAGCATCGCGTTCGCGCTGTTCCAGCTGAACTACACCTATGGCTGGGTGACACCGGACAAGCTCGACGTGTTCACGCCAAAGGAATTGCGGGGGAATTAGGGGGAGAGGCCCGCCGAAGTTAGTGGAAAGCTGACAGGCAGCTATTGTAAGAGAATGACGAAAAGCTGCTGTTCCGTGGTGTAAAAACGGTTCGGTCGTGGCACCAATGAGGACCGACCCGTCAGCCGAGCAGTCCCGCTACCAGAGCGGCACCAATCACGAGCATTAGCCCCGCGACTACCGCCCGCACCACGCCAATCGTCGCGCGCTTGAAGTAGCGGACCCCAACGGACGCCCCAATAACGGCGCAGAGGGTGGCCACGCCGACCAGCGCCCAGCCGTGCCCGCCTAGGCCGACGTCGTTACGGAAGCTCGCGGCGTAGGTTGGCAGGCGGGCCAAATCGACCAGTACGGCTATGAGGACACCCGTGGCGATGAACCGCGACGGCTCTAATCCCGCCTTGAGCAGGAACATCGACCGGAACGCGCCCTGTTGCCCCGTCAGGCCCCCAAAAAAGCCGGTGACGATCCCCCCCAGCGGGATCAGCTGCGGAGGCGCGGTGAGCCGCTGAAACCAAGGTTGCAGCTCAAGAAGCGCGAACAGGATCATCAGTGTCCCGATCGTTACGCCTGCGGCGGTAGGCCCGAAGTTGCGGCCAGACGCCTCCCAAACGAACAGCTGCGCCGTGCCCTCCAAGCTTCCCAGCAGCCACGCCCCCAAAATGGCGGCCGGGATTGCGGGCAAGCCGAATAGCGCGACGATCCGCCAATCGGCATGACGGCCAAGCAGCCCGCCTTTGAACAGGTTGTTCAGGAGATGAACAGTCCCCGTCGCGGCGACTGCGACCGGCACGGGAAAGAAGATCGCGAATGCCGGTAGCAGTACCGTCCCAAGGCCAAACCCCGAATAAAACGAGAGCCCCGAAGCGACTAAGGCGACCGAGCAGACGATGAAATAATCCATATCAGCGACGTTACCTTCATAATCATAATGGAACGATCCAAAAAAGCTGTGCGGTAGTTTCACAACTAGTTGCTTGTGAAACCGTCCAACGAGCACGTTCTCCAGAGCGGTCGCGAGCGTTACAAACCGCGTCGGAATGTCCGCTTTCGACGTGACCCGGAGATCAGTCATACGACCGAAAACTCCTCGGAAGTTGCCAAAGGTCTCGCTTGAAAAAACCGCTTTCCTACAGCATTTGTTTCTGTTATGTTCCGCGTCTTCGTTTATTCGCTCTTTCAAATCGTCGAAGCGCCCGAGCTGATTTCGCGCAGCGTCACAAGCGCCCACCGCCGAAAACATGTTTCAGGTGTGAACTTTGTGACCTTTGGCGGATTTCCGCCGTTTCAGGTCCGCAACCGCTCGATCGCCTGCGCCAGTGCGACGTACAGCTTGCCCATATCCGACGACAGCAATGTCACGCCCAGC
>JANNCK010000271.1:0-5595 GCA_031386545.1 Sphingomonadales bacterium | reverse complement strand
GTTTACGGGCGGGCTGTATGCGTTTTCGCGGATCAAACCCGATTTTCGCGCGCGGACGCGGGTCGAGCGGGCGATGACAATCACCCTGCTGATCGCCTCGCTCATCGCTATCCTCACGACAGTTGGTATCGTCGCTTCGTTGTTGTTCGAATCGATCCGCTTTTTTGGCAAGGTCGGCGTGTTCGACTTTCTGTTCGGCACGCGGTGGAGCCCGCAGGCGGCGTCAGGCGGCGATATGAAGGCGCTGGGCGCGATCCCGCTATTCTGGGGAACGATCTTCATTGGCGCGATCATTGCCATGCTGGTCGCGATCCCGCTGGGCCTGATGAGTGCGATTTATCTGACCCAATATGCGGGCGCGGCAACGCGGCGCTGGATGAAGCCGCTGCTCGAAATACTCGCCGGCGTGCCGACAGTGGTTTACGGCTATTTCGCCGCGCTGACAGTGGCACCCGTCATCCGAAACTTCGGTGATATGCTCGGCATTCCGGGCACGAGTTCGGAAAGCGCACTCGCGGCGGGGTTAGTCATGGGGATCATGATTATTCCGTTCGTGTCGTCGATGGCGGACGATTCACTCGCCGCCGTTCCGCAGGCGATGCGCGACGGCAGCCTCGCAATGGGGGCAACCAAGTCCGAAACCATCCGCCGAGTCCTCGTGCCTGCTGCGCTGCCCGGTATCGTCGGCGGTGTCCTGCTCGCGGTCAGCCGCGCAATTGGCGAGACGATGATCGTGGTGATGGCGGCGGGGCTTGCCGCGAACATGACCGCAAACCCGTTCGCCAGCGTCACCACCGTGACGGTCCAGATTGTCCAGTTGCTGACCGGCGATCAGGAATTCGATAGTGCGAAAACGCTGGCCGCCTTTGCGCTCGGCCTCGTGCTGTTCATCGTCACCCTGCTGCTCAACATTGTCGCGTTGAGCTTCGTCAAACGGTACCGTGAAGCCTATGACTGACGTCGCTGTTCTTCCCTCTGGCCTGGCCCGCCGTCCGACCGACTGGCGATCCGACGAGATGCAGAAACGTATCCGGCGTCGCTATGTGTCGGAGCGCAATTTCAAATTGCTCGGGCTGTTCGCAGTTACGCTGTCGGCAGGTTTTCTCGCTTTCCTGATCATCACGATGGCATGGAGCGGTGTGCGCGGCTTCACCCGCAGCAATGTAGATGTGCCGTTCGACTTCCCGGCACTCGCAATCCCGCTGTCGGCGGCGGCGCTCACAGGTGGCGGCGATGTGGACTCGCAGTTCGCGGCGGCGGATCTGCCGGGGTCGGTAACCCGCGCAACCGAGGCTGCATTCGGTCCCATGGGCGGTGCGACAGTGTCCGACAGCGGCTGGCTCGCGTTGCGCGATGCGATCAAACGCGACCCGTCGATCCTTACCCGCAAGACGACTATATCAATCCCCGCTTCACCGGCGCTCGGAATTGCCGAGAGCGGTGAAGGCGATGTGGCGATGCAGAAGCTTTACGGTGAGCTGAAAGCCAAGGGCATAGTATCACGCGGGTTCAATATTGCCTTCCTGACTGAAAGCGATGCGACCGACCCAACGCAGGCTGGAATCTGGGGTGCATTCAAGGGGTCGTTGCTGACGATGCTCGTCACGCTGGTGCTTGCCTTCCCCATTGGCGTGCTGTCGGCGGTATACCTGGAAGAATATGCGCCGAGAAACCGATGGACCGATCTGATCGAGGTTTCGATCAACAATCTGGCCGCAGTCCCTTCAATCATCTTTGGGCTGCTGGGGCTGGCGGTGTTCCTCAACACGTTCAATCTGCCCCGCTCCGCACCCTTGGTGGGCGGGCTGACACTCGCGCTAATGACGATGCCGGTCATCGTGATTGCCGGCCGCAACGCGATTAAGGCGGTGCCGCCGTCGATCCGCGATGCGGCGCTGGGCATTGGTGCTTCGCCCATTCAGGTCGTGTTCCATCATGTGCTCCCGCTCGCACTACCCGGCATCCTGACCGGCACGATTATCGGCATGGCACGCGCACTGGGCGAGACCGCGCCGCTGCTGATGATCGGGATGCGGGCGTTCGTCGCGACGCCGCCAGGCGGGATTTCCGACCCGTCGAGCGTCCTGCCGGTCCAGATTTTCCTGTGGTCCGACGAAATTTCACGCGGTTTTATCGAGAAAACCAGCGCCGCGATCATCGTGCTACTGGTGTTCCTGCTCACCATGAACGGTGCCGCCATCTACCTCCGCAACAAATTCGAGACACGCTGGTGACAGAGTCCACAATCAAGATGACCGCGCGCAATGTGTCGGTTTGGTACGGCCAGAAAAAGGCTATCGATGACGTCTCCATTGACGTCGACCGCGAGAACGTGACCGCATTTATTGGCCCGTCAGGCTGCGGCAAATCGACCTTCCTGCGCACGCTCAACCGGATGAACGACACGGTCGCATCGGCACGGTTCGAGGGCGACATCACCCTCGACGGCGAGAATGTCTACGCGCCGTCGATGGACGTCGTGCAGCTGCGCGCGCGGGTAGGCATGGTCTTCCAGAAGCCCAATCCTTTCCCCAAATCGATCTACGAGAACGTCGCCTATGGCCCGCGTATCCATGGCCTCGCTTCGGCCAAGGCGGATATGGACCGCATCGTCGAGGAATCGCTGGTGCGCGCCGGATTGTGGGAAGAGGTCAAGGACCGGCTCGACGCCAGCGGCACGGCGCTGTCTGGCGGGCAACAGCAGCGGCTGTGCATCGCGCGCGCCATCGCGGTTGATCCCGAAGTCATCCTGATGGACGAACCCTGTTCGGCACTCGACCCGATTGCGACGGCGCGCATCGAGGAACTGATCCACGCGCTGCGTGGCCGCTATGCCATCGTCATCGTCACCCATAATATGCAGCAGGCGGCGCGCGTGTCACAGCGGACGGCATTTTTCCACCTCGGCACGCTCGTCGAATACGGGGTCACGTCGGACATCTTCACCAATCCGAAGATGGAACGGACGAAGGACTATATCACCGGAAGGTACGGATAATGGCAATTGGTACCGAACACACCGTTAAGGCATTCGACGACGAAATCGGCGAATTGCGCGGTCATATCGCCGAAATGGGCGGGCGCGCCGAAGCCGCGATAGCAAGCGCTATGGAGGCACTGGTCAAGCGCGACCTCGACCTGGCGCGCAAAGTGATCGCCGAGGACCGCGCGATCGACTTGCTCGAAAGCGAAGTTGAAAAGCTTGCGGTGCGGATCATTGCTCTGCGCGCGCCCATGGCAGACGATTTGCGCGACGTTATTGCAGCGCTCAAGATCGCCGCGGTTCTCGAACGCATCGGCGACTATGCCAAGAACATCGCCAAGCGTGCGGGCAAGCTTGACGGACGACGCAAGATCGAGCCGATTTCGCTGCTGCCGTCGATGGCGAAAATCGCCAACGAGATGGTCCATGATGCGCTTAATGCTTTTGCCGCGCGCGACGCCGCGCTGGCAGTTGCGGTCAACGAGCGTGACAGAATTGTCGATGATTTCTACAATTCGATCTTTCGCACGCTCGTCACCTATATGGTCGAAAATCCGCAAAGCATCGGCAACGCCGCGCATTTGTTGTTTGTCGCCAAGAATCTCGAGCGCGTCGGAGACCACGCAACCAACGTCGCCGAAATGGTCTATTTCGCCGCAACCGGCGAGTATATGGCCGAACGTGAACGCGCCGACCCCTTCGAAGACGAAGAGGGAGCCTGACACCGATGGCGCGCGCCAAAATGCTGTTGGTCGAGGACGATGCGGCACTGGCCGAATTGCTCGTCTATCATTTCCGCCGCGAGGATTTCGACGTCAAGCAGACGCCCGATGGCGAGGAAGCGTTGCTGCTGGCCCAAGAAAATGCGCCCGACATCGTGCTGCTCGACTGGATGGTCGAGGGGCTATCGGGGATCGAAGTCTGTCGCCGTCTGCGCCGGATGCCCGAAACCGCGAATGTCCCGATCATCATGCTGACCGCGCGCGGCGAGGAAGAGGACCGGGTACGCGGCCTAGAGACGGGGGCCGATGATTATGTGACCAAGCCATTTAGCCCGCGCGAACTGGTCGCGCGCGTCGGGGCGGTACTGCGGCGAGTCCGGCCCGGACTCGCCGGCGAGGCGCTGATCTACGCCGACATCGAAATGGACACAGTGGGGCACAAGGTAAAGCGCAACGGCAAAATGGTGCCGCTGGGGCCGACCGAGTTCCGGCTCCTCAAGCATTTCCTCGAACACCCCGCACACGTTTTTTCGCGCGAGCGGTTGCTCGACAGTGTCTGGGGCCATGACAGCGACATCGAACCGCGCACCGTCGACGTACACATCCGGAGGTTGCGTAAAGCGATCAACGACGGCGGCTATGCCGACATCATCCGCACGGTGCGCTCGGCAGGCTATGCGCTCGACGCCGAGGGGCGGTTATAGGTTCAAATTCCAGTTGAGCCGAGCTTGTGGAAGGAGAAACCCTTCGACAAGCTCAGGCAGGTCGCTGAACGAAATGCAGACCCGCCGACCTGCACCGTTCGCGGGGCGAAACGAGGATAGATTTCACCCCTTCGGACATTGACCCATTGCGCGCACACGCCCTCTGCGCCGCGACCGATGGAGATCGATGATGAAGATGTTTGCCCTTGCCGCTGCCCTGTTGGTCAGCACCGCTGCCGTCGCCCAGATGGCTCCCGAAACTCCCGCAACGCCGCCTGCCGATACGATGGCCCCTGTGCAGCCGGCCCAGCCCAGCGATATGACATCGCCGCCCGCAGGCGACGGCATGGCTCCCGCACCTGCTCCGGCTCCGATGGCCGCCCCTGCCCCGACTGCTGCACCAGAACCGGTCGCTATGGCCAGCTACCCCCGCTGTTCGGCGATGGTGACCGACCAATGTCGCCAGAGTTCGGCACGCGAGTCTGACTATAAAGGCGTCCCCGCGAAACATCGGCGCAAGCGCGGTTGACGTAAACGGAAACCCGGTGCATCGGCGGCGCAACTAACCGCCTTTGCATTCGGGGATCCGGCCATGACTATCTCGTTCGAAAATCGCGTTGCCATTGTCACGGGTGCGGGCGGTGGTCTGGGCCGTGCCTATGCGCTCGAACTGGCGAAGCGCGGCGCAAAAATTGTGGTCAATGATCTGGGCGTCGCGCGCGACGGAACCGGACATTCGGACGCTGCGCTGGAGGTGGTCGAGGAAATTCGCAGCCTCGGCGGCACGGCGATGTCGAATGGCGGCAGCGTCACCGAATATGACCAGATGGTGGCGATGGTCGAGCAGGCAAAAGCCGAATGGGGCCGCATCGACATCCTCATCAACAATGCCGGCATCCTGCGCGACAAAAGCTTTGCCAAGATGGAGCCCGCCGATTTCGACCTCGTCGTGAAGGTTCATCTGAGCGGCAGCGCCAATGTGACCAAGGCGGTCTGGGATACAATGCGCGAGCAGGCCTATGGCCGCATCCTGATGACTGCATCATCGACCGGATTGTTCGGCAATTTCGGGCAGGCGAATTACGGCGCGGCCAAGCTCGGCCTCGCGGGGCTGACCAAGACGCTTTACCTCGAAGGTGCCAAGTACAACATCCGCGTCAACACCATCGCGCCGGTCGCGGGTACG
>JANNCK010000088.1:0-3067 GCA_031386545.1 Sphingomonadales bacterium | reverse complement strand
CCTTTGCTTTCCTAGGAAGTGCTGCCACCGGTCAGACCTTCATCTTGAGATTGTCGGGGTCGTAGGCCGATGCTTCTAGAACAGTTGCGCGGCGCCGTTCGCCCTGTAGCAAGAGATCGAACTGCCCCCCCGCTGTCGCATGGTCGAGCGGCACGGCGGCAAAAAACAGGCTCTTGCCCACCCGGTGGCCGTATCCGCCCGATGTGGCGAGACCGATGCAGGTCTCGCCGACCATACAGGGTTCACCGCCCCGCACATCGACGTCGGTAGCATCGACTTCACCATAGACGATACGCATCCGGTCGGGCGCGGCGAGCGTTGCCGACTTGCCGACAAAATCGTCCTTCTTGAAACTGATGAAGCGATCCATGCCTGCTTCGATCATCGTCAGCTCGTTGGTCAGTTCGCTGCTCCAGGCCTTATAGCCCTTTTCAATCCGCATCGTGTTGACGGCGTAGAGTCCGTAATTGGCGATGCCGAACGGCTGCCCTGCGGCCCAGATGGCGTCATAGAGCGCGGGAAGATCGTCCATCGCCGGATGCAATTCCCAACCGAGCTCGCCGACATACGAAACACGCAGTGCACGCAGCGCGATGCCCGCGATCGTGATCTGCTGCCCGCTCAACCAGCGGAAGCCTCCATTACTGAGATCGGTATTCGTCATCGTCGCGAGGACGTCGCGGGCGCGCGGTCCGCTCAGCACCAGTACACCCAGATCCATCGTCAGGTTGCGGAACGTCACATCCTCGCCGGGTAATTTGCTTTGGATAAGCAAATCCCAGTCGCGCTGTTCGGCAGCGGCGGCCGACAGGCAGTAGAAATGATTGTCGGCAAAGCGCGTCACCGTCATCTCGCCATAAATCCGTCCCCCGCGCGACAGCGGATGAACGAGGCCAATGCCGCCCGTTTTCCGAGGCATGCGGTTGGCGCAGATGCGGTTGAGGAACGCCTCCGCATCGGGGCCGGTCACGTCATATTTGGCAAAGCCCGACAGATCGAGAACGCCGACGCGCTCGGCGACCGCTTTCACTTCATCCGCAACCACGTCGAACACGTTGGTGCGATGATAGCCGCCTTCTTCCTCGCGTCCGTCGAGTGAAAACCATTTGGGCCGTTCCCAGCCATAGGTTTCGCCATAGCCCGCGCCCTGCAATTTCAGCTTTTCGTAAAGCGGGCTGGTTTTTTGGGGGCGACCGTCGGGCTCTTCTTCGCCTGGCAACCGCGTGGTGAAAGTCATGCGGTAATCGAGGAACACCTTGTCGCGGCTGTAATCCTCGTCGGCGAACCGGCCATAACGCCGCGGGTCGAACTCGGTCATGTTGATGTCGGCATCGCCGCACACCATCCACTGCGCCAGATATTTGCCCGCGCCGCCGCCCTGCGCGATGCCGAACGACGTTCCGCAGCAATGCCAGAAGTTGCGCAGACCCGCCGCAGGCCCCAGCAACGGCCCGCCATCGGGCGTGTGGGGGATCGCGCCATTGACGAAACGGCGCAGGCCGACCTCGCCGAAGACCGGCATACGCTCGATCGCGCGTTCCAGCCACGGCGCGATTCGGTTCAGATCCTCGGGGAACAATTCGCTGGTCGAGTCCCACGCGGGCTGACCCTTGGGGCTCCACGCCTCAGCAAGGCCGGTCGTTTCGTAAACGCCGATCAGACCGCTTTTCTGTTCCTGCCGGAAATAGCCCGAAACATAGGGGCAGCGCATGACCGGAATTTCGCCCTCGCGGTCCATGAAAGCGGGGATGGGATCGGTGACGACATAATGGTGTTCCATGTTGGTCACCGGGATGTCAGTCCCTGCCATCTGCGCGACCTGACGGGCGTAACAGCCAGCAGCATTGACGACGATTTCAGCGCGCACGACGCCCTGTTCGGTCATCACGTCCCACTCGCCCGAGGGAAGCTGTTCAAGGGCGGTGACGCGGTTCTTGCGAACGATGATCGCGCCCATGCCCCGCGCACCGATCGCGAGCGCATTGCACAGGCCCGAAGGATCGGCATGACCGTCGCTGGTCGTACGCGCGCCGGCGATGACCCCGTCGGTCGTCAAAAAGGGATTGATCCGGCGGATTTCTTCGGGATCGATGATCTCCATGTCGAAGCCGATACTTTTCGAAAAGCCCAGAATCGTCTTGAACCAGGCCAGCTCGCGCGCGTTGGTAGCAAGGCGGATGCCGCCCGATTTATGCCAGCTGACATATTGGCCGGTCAGCGCTTCGAGCCGGGGATAAAGCTCGTTGCTATAGGCGTGGATCTTCGCGAGATTATAGCTGCCCGTGATGCTGGGGCATTGGCCCGCCGCGTGCCAAGTCGAGCCCGAAGTCAGTTCGTCCTTTTCGATCAGCAGGCAGTCGGTCCAGCCCAACTCGGCAAGGTGGTAGAGCAGGCTTGCCCCCATGATACCGCCGCCAATGATCACCACGCGCGCGCTCGTTTGCATCAGGAACCTCTAACCCCCGTACCCTGTCTGATCGAACTTAGTCGCGCCACCGACTTCCCGACAAATGAGCGTTTCGTCGTATCGGCTAAAATTTTTTGAGCGGCGCCTTGCACGACCTGCAACCACGGTTTCGGCTGACCAAAAAAATTCAGCCGTAATCGCAATTTTTTCATTTGTAGGGCGCGCGCAGCGCCGGTCTAGTCTTGGCTGTGAGATAAGGGTTCCGGTCTACGGTGCACATCGCCTGTGCCGCGTGGCTCGACCTGCCAAGGGGGCACCGAACACGCATATGAAAATCGGATTCATCGGCCTTGGCAATGTCGGCGGAAAACTTGCCGGCAGCCTGATCCGCAACGGCCATGACGTTACGGTGCGCGACCTCAACCCGGCGCTGGTGGTCGACTATGTCGCGCGCGGCGCCAAAGCAGCGGAAAGCCCGCGCGCGCTGGCCGAGATGGTCGATCTGATCGTGACCTGCCTTCCGTCGCCTGCTGCAAGTTCGGCGGTGGCCGAGGGTGAGGACGGGTTCCTGGCAGCCATGCGCCCCGGTCAGGTCTGGATGGAGATGAGCACGACCGATTATGCCGAAGTTATACGCTTGGGCGCGCTGGTCGAGGCGCG
>JANNCK010000158.1:0-4965 GCA_031386545.1 Sphingomonadales bacterium | reverse complement strand
GCTGGGCGGCACGCGCCACGGCTTTCTCGGGCGGCGTGGCGGTATTTCGACGGGTCTTGTTGCAGGTCTTAACGTCGGGCTGGGCAGCGGTGACGATCCGCACGCGATTGCCGAAAACCGCCGCCGCGCCGCTGCCGCCGTCGCACCGGGTGCGGCTCTCGTTACGGTGTTTCAGGTCCATTCGCCCGATGTCGTGATCGCTACCGCGGCGTGGCGCGACGATGCCCGCCCCCCTGCCGACGCGATTGTCACGGCAACCCCGGGTCTTGTTCTGGGCATATTGACTGCCGATTGCGCGCCGGTGTTGCTGGCCGATGCCGAAGCGGGCGTCATCGGCGCGGCCCACGCCGGGTGGAAGGGGGCCATCAGCGGCGTCAACGAGGCAACCGTCACGGCAATGGAGTCGCTGGGTGCGCGGCGCGCGCGCATTGCAGCTGTGGTCGGGCCATGCATCGCGCAGGCAAGTTACGAAGTCGACGACGGCTTTCGCGCCCGGTTTGTCGCAGTCGATGCCGATAATGACCGCTTCTTCATCGCGGGCCGTCCCGCTCACGCGCAGTTCGACTTGCCCGGCTATGTTGCCCACCGGCTAACCCGGTTCGGTGTCGGCCGTGTCGAGGCACTGGTGCTCGACACGCTGGACCTTGCCGATCGCTTTTACAGTTTTCGGCGCGCGACATTGGCCCAAGAACCGGACTATGGTCGGCAAATATCGCTGATCGCGCTCCGCTAGAGTCTTTACCGGACTCTGGGCGCGCAGCACGGAGAGACACATTGGAAGACGAAGCTCAACTGACCGGAACGCAACAGCGTCGCCGCCCCAAAACTGACATCCTCGCCATCGATAACCACCGGCTTGCTCCCGAAACTTTGATGATGGGCTATGGCTTTGACCCGGCCCTGTCGGAAGGGTCACTGAAGCCGCCGATCTTCCTCACCTCGACGTTTGTTTTCGAGAATGCAGCAGCGGGGAAACGCTTTTTCGAAGGCGTCACCGGCAAACGGCCTGGTGGGTCAGAGGGGCTGGTCTATTCGCGCTTCAACGGCCCGAATCAGGAAATCCTCGAGGACCGGCTCGCTATTTGGGAAGATGCCGAGGACGCGCTGGTGTTTTCATCGGGCATGTCGGCGATTGCGACAGTGATGCTCGCGCTGGTCAAACCGGGTGATGTGATCGTCCACTCCGCGCCGCTCTATGCCGCGACCGAAACGCTGATCGGGCGCATTCTCGGGCGGTTCGGCGTCCACTGGCTCGACTTTCCGGCAGGGGCGACGCGCGAAGAAATCGACGCGGTGATGACCAAGGCCAAGGCACTGGGCCATGTCGCGCTGGTCTATCTCGAAAGTCCTGCGAACCCGACCAACGCGCTCGTCGATGTCGAGGCCGTGAAGGGCGCGCGCGATGCGGCCTTTACCAGTGACGACAAACCGCCGATTGTGATCGACAACACTTTCCTCGGGCCGTTGTGGGCAAAACCGCTGCGGCAGGGCGCGGACATGGTCATCTACAGCCTGACCAAATATGCCGGTGGCCACAGCGATCTGGTCGCGGGCGGCGCGGTCGGGTCAAAAGCGATCATCAATCCGGTGCGGATGATGCGAAATACGATTGGCACGATTACCGATCCCCATTCGGCGTGGATGTTGTTGCGCAGCCTCGAAACACTCGAACTGCGGATGAGCCGTGCGGGCGAGAATGCGGCTAAGGTCTGCGCGTTCCTGCGTGAACAGCCGCAGGTCGAAACCGTTGGCTATCTCGGCTTTCTGGAACCGGGATCACGACAGGCGGATATTTATGCGCGCCATTGCACGGGCGCGGGATCCACCTTCTCGCTCTACCTCAAGGGCGGCGAGCGCGAGTCATTCGCCTTTCTCGACGCGCTCAAGATCGCCAAGCTGGCGGTCAGTCTGGGCGGTACCGAAACACTGGCGAGCTGTCCCGCCGCAATGACGCATTTGTCGGTGCCGCAGGAACGCAAGGATGCGCTGGGTATCGGTGATAATCTGGTGCGGATTTCGGTCGGGGTCGAAAACGCCGACGATCTGATTGCCGATATGCGGCAGGCACTCCGGGCCATTTAGGGAGGCGCTTTAGCGCCAGTCGAGCACTTCCCACCCCCGCTGCGCCGCGAGTGCGGCCAGCGGGGCGTGCGCGTTGGTTGCAAACGCTTCGTCGGCCCAGTTCAGGCACGGCGCATCGGAGACGTGATCGCTGTAAAAGCGGATGTGACAATCGTCGCGCGCCAGGCCCTGCCGCGTCATCCACGCCTCGACCATTTCGAGTTTTGCTGTGCCATAGCAATTTTGCGCATCGATTTGCGCGAGCAGCGCGCCGGCCGTGTCGGTGCGCGTGATTGTGCCAATGACGTCGTCAAACCCCAGCGTGTCGGCGATGGCGCGCGCGTAGAATTCGTATGAGGCGGTGGCGAGGACCATCCGGTACCCGTCATTCTTGTCGGCCAGCACGCGGGCCTGCGCGCGGGGCAGGATGTTGGTCGCCTGTGTTTCGGTGGCAAAACTCGTCGCCAGTTTGAGCGCTTCGGCAGGCGGAAGTGCCGCACCGACCAGCATGGCGTGGTTCAGTTCCTTGAGCCGACCCCGGTCAATGATTCGCACCGCGTAGAACAAAATCGTGACGAACACGAAAGGAAGCAGCAACAAACGCCAAGGTTCGCGCGTTCGGGCAGCATGGATCAGGAACGGGGTATAGGTCGGACGACGTGTCACCGTCTTGTCCATGTCATAGATCGCCAGATGGATTTTGGTGGGTATTGTGGCTCGGCTCATCGCACTGCCCTATCGCGTCAACGTCTTGCCGCGCCAGCATTAATGCCGCATTATCTGTGACGATGACAGGGCCACAGCACGGCACAGCCGATTTCACCGAAATCGACCGCGACGGCGTGCGTGCGCTCGCGTTCAGCGGTGCGCTGACTTTGTCGCAGCTGGGCGGCCTGCCGACCCGGCTGGAACGTGATCCCCCGCAAGCCAAAACCATCGACCTGTCCGACGTTGTCCAGATGGACACCATTGGCGCGTGGGTCATCCACCGCCTTGCGCGTGACATCAATGCCAAAATCACCGGGGCCAGCTCGGATAATGCCCATTTGATCTCGCAGGTATCGCGCAGCGACGTACCGATGAAGGTCCGCCCCGACCACATCCTGCCGATCAGCCGTGTGCTGGGCGAGATTGGCGAGGCGACGCAGATTGCCGGGCGTAGTTTGCTTGGTCTGCTTGGCTTTTTCGGCGCGATCTGCATCGCGTTCGGGAATGTCATACGGCACCCGTCGCGGTTCCGGCTCGACGCCGTGATCCAGCGGTTCGAAGTCGTCGGCGTCAAGGCGTTCGGGATTATCGGGCTGATGAGCTTTCTGATCGGCCTTGTCATTGCGCAACAGGGCGCGGTGCAGCTGTCGCAATTCGGGTTCGAGAGTTTCACGATCAATTTGGTCGGGCGGATCACCTTTCGCGAACTCGGCGTGTTGATGACCGCGATCATGGTGGCGGGGCGCTCCGGCTCGGCGTTCGCCGCTGAACTCGGCACGATGAAGCTGACCGAGGAAATCGACGCGATGCGGACCATCGGCATTTCACCCATAGAGGCGCTGGTCCTTCCGCGCATCATTGCGGGCGTGTTGATGATGCCGTTGCTCGGCTTTTATGCCTCGATCGTCGCTGTCATCGGCGGCGGTCTGTTTTGCTGGACCGTGCTCGGCATCCAGCCCGTTACTTACATTCAGCGCATCCGCGAGGTCGTGCCCGCTACCGATGTGTATATCGGCCTTATCAAGGCCCCTGTATTCGGCCTCATCATTGCAGCTTCGGGATGCTATCAAGGACTGCAGGTCGAGGGGAATGCCGAACAAGTCGGACTCCGCACCACCGCTTCGGTCGTGCAGGCTATCTTCCTTGTCATTGTCGTCGACGCTTTTTTCGCGGTGTTCTTTACGTCGATCGGGTGGAAATGAGCGAGGTTAGCGCACCCCCGCCGTCGGCAGATGCCGAGATCGTCGTGAGTGTGCGCGGCCTCGCCAACAGCTTTGGCGAATCGGTGATCCATGACGGCCTCGATCTCGACGTGCGGCGCGGCGAAATCATGGGCGTCGTCGGCGGCTCGGGTACAGGAAAATCGGTCCTGATGCGTTCGATCATTGGCCTCCAAACTCCTGATTCAGGCGAAATCGAAGTGTTCGGCGAGAACATTGCCGACGGCGACGAGGATGACAGCATCCGCCGCCGATGGGGCGTGTTGTTTCAGGGCGGCGCGCTGTTTTCGACGCTGACGGTGGCCGAAAATGTCGAGTTTCCGTTGCGCGAATTCTACCCGCATTTGTCCGAAGCTCTGCTCGACGAAATCGCCGCGTATAAGGTCGACATGGCTGGACTTCCGGTCGATGCGGGGCCGAAATTTCCGTCCGAATTGTCGGGCGGGATGAAGAAACGCGCCGGTCTTGCCCGCGCACTCGCGCTCGATCCCGAACTCTTGTTCCTCGATGAGCCAACGGCGGGTCTCGATCCGATCGGAGCGGCGGCGTTTGACCAGCTGACGCTCGATCTGCAGCGGACGATGGGCCTGACCGTCTTCCTCATCACCCATGATCTCGATTCGCTCTATGCGATCTGTGACCGGGTGGCGGTGCTTGCCGATAAAAAAGTGATTGCGGTCGGCACGATTCCCGAACTCCTCGCGCTCGACCACCCTTGGATACAAAGCTATTTCCGGGGGCCGCGCGGGCGCGCCGCAACTGCTGCCGTCGGGCGACAGGCGGCGTCCCCGACCACCGCTCCACAGGCTGAACTCCAAACAGCCGAACTCCAAACAGCCGAAGTCCGAAAAGCCGAAGTCCGAAAAGAAGGTGCCGCCTGATGGAAACGCGATCAAACCAGGTTCTTGTCGGGAGCGTCGTGCTTACGCTGCTCGTTGCGATTGCGCTGTTCCTCGTCTGGCTGTCGGGTGTGTCG
>JANNCK010000129.1:0-13114 GCA_031386545.1 Sphingomonadales bacterium | reverse complement strand
GTGAATACCATCGTCCAGAAGGGCAAGACCAAGAAGTGGAAGGGCACGCCCTACACCCGGTCGGACTTCAAAAAAGCCATCGTTCGTCTGGCCGAAGGCCAGTCGATCGACGTGACCACGGGAATTTAAGGCCATGGCACTTAAACATTATAACCCGACCAGCCCCGCACGCCGCGGCCTGATCCTCGTCGACAAATCGTCGCTGTGGAAGGGCAAGCCCGTCAAGGCGCTGACCGAAGGCAAGCACAAGACCGGCGGCCGCAACAACAAGGGGCATGTAACCTCACGCGGTATCGCAGGTGGCCACAAGCAGCGGTACCGGATCATCGATTTCAAGCGTCGCTTGTGGGATCTTGAGGGTACGGTCGAACGGCTCGAATATGATCCTAACCGCACCGCGTTCATCGCACTGATAAACTATGGTCCGAACACCGATGGCCGCGCGGGCGACAATGTCGTCTACATCATCGCGCCGCAGCGTCTGGCCGTTGGCGACAAGGTCATCGCCGGCAAGAAAACCGACGTGAAGCCGGGTAACGCGATGGAGCTGGGCCAGATGCCCGTTGGTACCATCGTCCACAACGTCGAGATGAAGCCCGGCAAGGGTGGTCAAATTTCGCGTTCGGCAGGCACTTATGTGCAGGTCGTCGGTCGTGACCGCGGCATGGTTATCGTCCGCCTGAACTCGGGCGAGCAGCGCTACATCCATGCGAACTGCATGGCGACGGTCGGTGCCGTGTCGAACCCCGACAACGGCAACACCAACCTCGCCAAGGCCGGTCGCAACCGCTGGAAGGGCATCCGCCCGCTGACCCGCGGTGTTGCCAAGAACCCGGTCGACCATCCGCACGGCGGTGGTGAAGGCCGGACCTCGGGCGGCCGTCACCCGGTTACGCCGTGGGGCAAGCCGACCAAGGGCGCGCGTACCCGTCACAACAAATCGACCGACAAGATGATCATCCGGTCGCGTCACGCCAAGAAGAAGAGGTAGTCATGGCCCGCTCAGTCTGGAAAGGTCCGTTCGTTGACCTGCATCTGCTGAAAAAGGCAGAGACCGCTCAGGATACGAGTACGCGTACGCCGATCAAAACCTGGTCGCGTCGTTCGACGATCCTGCCGCAGTTCGTTGGTCTTACGTTCAGCGTCTATAATGGCCGCAAATTCGTGCCTGTCTCGGTTAACGAGGACATGGTCGGCATGAAGCTCGGCGAGTTCGCACCGACGCGCTACTTCCCCGGCCACGCCGCCGACAAGAAGGGCAAGCGCTGATGTCGAAGCCTAAATCCCCCCGTCGGGTCGCTGATAACGAGGCGTTGGCGACATCGACCGCGATCCGTGGCTCGGCCCAAAAGCTGGGTCTCGTGGCGGCGCTGATCCGCAACCGTAAGGCGGGCGATGCGATGAACATCCTGCAGTTTTCGACCAAGTCGATGGCAATTGATGTTCGCAAGTGCCTGGCTTCGGCAATTGCCAATGCCGAAAACAACCACAACCTCGACGTCGACAGCCTTGTCGTCACCGAGGCGAGTGTCGGCAAGGGCTTGAGCATGAAGCGCTTTGCCACCCGTGCGCGTGGTCGTTCGGCCCGCATCGTGAAACCGTTCAGCCGCCTGCGCGTCGTCGTTCGCGAAGTTCAGGATCAGGAAGCCTAATATGGGTCAGAAATCGAATCCGATCGGGCTTCGGCTCCAGATCAACCGGACATGGGACAGCCGTTGGTACGCCGACGGCGCGGACTATGGCCGTTTGTTGCTCGAAGACCTGAAAATCCGTTCTTTCATCTTCAAGTCGATGCCGCAGGCCGCGATTTCAAAGGTCGTTATCGAGCGTCCGGCGAAACTTTGCCGCATTTCGATTTACGCTGCCCGTCCCGGTGTCATCATCGGCAAAAAGGGCGCGGACATTGAAAAGCTCCGCAAGACGATTGGCTCGATGACGTCTTCGGATGTCTCGCTAAACATCGTTGAAATACGCAAGCCGGAAATCGACGCCAAGCTCGTTGCACAGGGCGTCGCCGACCAGCTGGAGCGCCGTATCGCGTTCCGTCGTGCCATGAAGCGCGCGGTTCAGTCGGCGCTGCGTCTGGGTGCTGAGGGTATCCGGATCACCTGCGCCGGTCGCTTGGGCGGTGCTGAAATCGCGCGCACCGAATGGTACCGTGAGGGCCGTGTGCCGCTGCACACACTGCGCGCACACGTCGACTATGCCGAGCATGAAGCACACACCGCCTACGGCGTGTGCGGCATCAAGGTGTGGATCTTTAAGGGCGAGATTTTGGGTCACGACCCGATGTCTCAGGAGCGGCTGATGATGGAAGCACAGACTTCCGGTGTCCGTCCGCAGTCCGACCGTCGCTGATAGGCTGAACAGAAATGCTGCAACCTAAAAAAACCAGATTCCGCAAGGCTTTTAAGGGCCGGATCAAGGGCGATGCCAAGGGCGGCACTGACCTGAACTTTGGCTCATATGGGCTGAAGGCACTGGAGCCGGATCGTATCACGGCTCGTCAGATCGAAGCCGCGCGTCGCGCGATCACGCGCCACATCCGCCGTCAGGGCCGGTTGTGGATCCGGGTGTTCCCCGACGTGCCGGTATCGGCAAAGCCTGCCGAAGTCCGCATGGGCAAGGGCAAGGGCGCACCAGAGTATTGGGCTGCGCGTGTCAAGCCTGGCCGTATCCTGTTCGAGCTCGACGGCGTTCCTGGTCCGATTGCGGCCATCGCGTTTAGCCGCGCCATGGAAAAACTGCCGATCAAGACCAAGGTTGTGGCCCGTCTCGGCGACTTTTCGCATCTGGGAGCCAAATAACATGGCCAAGATTGTCGACCTTCGCGTCAAGACTGACGACGAGCTGCTGGGTCAGTTGACCGAGTTGAAGCGTGAGGCGTTCAACCTGCGTTTTCAGGCAGCCACCAATCAGCTCGAAAAACCGAGCCGTGTCCGCGAGGTGCGCCGCACCATCGCGCAGATCAAGACGCTCCAGACCGCGCGCGTCGCGGCTGTGGCGAAGTAAGGAAAGCAGAGCGATGCCAAAGCGCATTCTCACCGGCGTCATTGTCTCCGACAAGGGCGAAAAGACCGTGGTGGTCAATGTCGAGCGGAAGGTGAAGCACCCTCTGTACGGCAAGATCATTCGCCGGACGAAAAAGTATCACGCCCATGATGAGGCGAACGCGTTCAAGCTGGGCCAGACTGTCCGCATCGAAGAGTGCGCGCCGATCAGCAAGCTGAAGACGTGGAAAGTGGTTGACGGTAGCGGCGTGGCTGACACCGGCGTCGAGGATAACGCGTAATGATCCAGATGCAGTCCAATCTCGACGTCGCGGACAACAGCGGCGCCAAGCGCGTCCAGTGCATCAAGGTGCTGGGCGGATCGAAGCGTCGCTTTGCCGGCGTCGGCGATGTGATCGTCGTGTCGATCAAGGAAGCCGCGCCGCGTGGCAAGGTGAAGAAGGGCGACGTGCACCGTGCCGTCATCGTTCGCACCGCCAAGGATATTCATCGCGCCGACGGCTCGACGATCCGTTTCGACGGCAATGCGGCGGTGCTGGTCAACAAGAACGAGGAGCCGATTGGCACCCGTATCTTTGGCCCGGTGTGCCGCGAGCTGCGTGCGAAGAACTATATGAAGATCATCTCGCTCGCGCCGGAGGTGCTGTAATGTCGGCGCTGAAGATTAAAAAAGGCGACAAGGTCGTCGTCCTGTCCGGCAAGGACAAGGGCAAGCACGGCGAAGTGACCAAGTCGATCCCAAAGGACGGCAAGGTCATTGTGTCGGGCGTCAATATCGCAACGCGTCACCGCAAAGCGAGCCAGGAGAACCCGCAGGGCGGACTCGACCGGTTCGAAGCACCGATGCACGTGTCGAAGGTCGCTATCGAGGATCCGAAGTCGGGCAAACCAACGCGCGTCCGTTTCGAAGTTCGCGATGGCAAGAAAGTTCGGGTCGCTGTGCGGTCCGGGG
Source organism: Sphingomonadales bacterium (assembly GCA_031386545.1). Lineage (GTDB taxonomy): Bacteria > Pseudomonadota > Alphaproteobacteria > Sphingomonadales > Sphingomonadaceae > Sphingomonas_O. The sequence goes on along the minus strand of JANNCK010000129.1, from coordinate 9,151 downwards.
AGCTGATTAATGGCTGATGCAAAATATAAGCCGCGTATGCAGGGGCTTTATGAAGAGCGCTACATCAAGGCGATGACCGAGAAATTCGGTTACACGAACCCGATGCAGGTGCCCCGTCTCGACAAGATCGTCCTGAACATGGGCGTTGGCGACGCGACGCAGGACAAGAAGCGCGTCGACCAAGCCGCTGCCGAAATGCAGGCGATTGCTGGCCAGAAGCCTGTGATTACCAAGGCAAAAACCTCGATCGCGCAGTTCAAGCTTCGTGAAGGGATGCCGATTGGTTGCAAGGTTACGCTGCGCCGCGAGCGGATGTATGAATTCCTCGACCGGTTCATCACGATTGCATTGCCCCGCGTGCGCGATTTTCGCGGGCTGAACCCCAAGAGCTTCGATGGTCGCGGCAACTATGCCTGCGGTATCAAAGAGCAGCTGATCTTCCCCGAGATCAGCTATGACCAAGTCGATGTCACCCGCGGGATGGACGTTATCGTCGCGACGACGGCACGGACCGACGATGAAGCGCGCGAGCTGCTTCGCTTGTTCGGCTTCCCTTTCCCTATCGTCGAAGAAGCGACCGAACAGAAGAAGGCGGCCTGAGCGATGGCAAAGAAGAGCTCGATCAACAAGAACGAGAAGCGCAAGGCGATGGTGAAGCAATATGCTCACAAGTTCGCAGCACTTCGCGCAGTGGCCGACGACAAGAACGCCGATGACAGTGACCGTCTGATGGCGCGTCTCAAGATGTCGGCGCTGCCGCGCAACGCCAATCCGACGCGCGTTCGCAACCGGTGCGAGATCACCGGTCGCCCCCGCGCTTATTATCGCAAGTTCCGGCTTTGCCGTATTCAGCTGCGCGATCTTGCCAACAAAGGCATGATCCCCGGCGTCACGAAGTCGAGCTGGTAAGGGTTTAGACATGGCATTGACCGATCCCCTGGGTGATATGCTCACCCGCATCCGTAACGGGCTGCAGGCTAAGAAGGACAGCGTTCTGACGCCGTCGTCGAAGCTGCGTGTTCGCGTGCTCGACGTGCTCCAGCGCGAGGGTTACATCCGTGGCTACACTTCGGAAGAAGTTGCTGGTCATGCAGGTATCCGTATCGAACTGAAGTATTTCGAGGGCCAGCCCGCGATCCGGCACGTCGCTCGGGTCTCGAAGCCGGGCCGCCGGGTCTATTCGGGTAGCAAGGAATTGCCGCGCGTCCGCAACGGCCTTGGCATCACGATTGTTTCGACGCCGCGTGGCGTGCTCTCCGACGCAGAAGCGCGCGAGCACAATGTCGGCGGCGAAGTCCTCGCGGAGGTATTCTGATGAGCCGCATTGGTAAACGGCCTGTCCCGGTTCCTGCCGGTGTCACGGCAACGATGGACGGCGGCGTCATGTCGGTGAACGGACCCAAGGGGACGCTCACCCTCGCGATGCGCAACGAGATCACCTATGCGCTAAAGGATGGCAGTATTTCGGTACAGCCAGCCAATGGCAGCAAGTCGGCCCGCGCCTTCTGGGGTATGCAGCGTACTTTGGTGCAAAACCTCATCACGGGTGTGACCGATGGTTTCAGCAAGACGCTTGAAATCACCGGCGTCGGTTATCGTGCGGCATCGCAGGGCACAAAGCTCAAGCTGCAGCTCGGCTACTCGCATGACGTTGACATCGACGTGCCGGAGGGCATCGACGTGAAGACGCCTGACCAGACGACGATCATCATTTCTGGCAGCGACAAGCAGAAGGTCGGTCAGCTCGCCGCTGAGATCCGCCGCTGGTGAAAGCCGGAGCCGTACAAGGGCAAGGGTATCAAATACCGCGGCGAGTTCATCTTCCGCAAAGAAGGTAAGAAGAAGTAATGGCAAAGCTCGATCCTTTTGCGAAGCGCCGCCAGCGCGTGCGCACCAAGCTGCGTGCCAAGGGTACCGTTCGTCCGCGCCTGTCGGTGCACCGTTCGGGCCGTCATATCTATGCCCAGATCATCGACGACACGGCGGGTACAACCGTCGCTGCTGCTTCGACCCTCGAAAAAGATGCGCGCAGCTCGACTGGCGCTACTGTTTCGGCGGCGCAGGCTGTCGGCAAGATTGTTGCCGAGCGTGCGAAGGCCGCTGGTGTCACCAGCGTTGTTTTCGACCGTGGCGGTTTTCTGTTCCATGGCCGCGTGAAAGCGGTGGCCGAGGGTGCCCGCGAAGGCGGATTGGAGTTCTAAATGGCTGACGAAACCGAAATCGTAGCGGCTCCAGAAGCCGATGTGGCGGCAGCGCCCACCGATGCGCCGGGTCGCGGTGCCCCTGGCGGCGGACGCGGTGGCCCGCCACGTGGCGGACGTGGCGGCGGCAACGGCCCCGGTCGTGGCGGCAATCGTGACAACAACCGTGCCCGTCGCGATGGCGGCGGTGCGCGCGACGATGGTGGCGAAGAGCTGATCGAGAAGCTCGTCCATATCAACCGCGTCTCGAAAACGGTTAAGGGCGGCAAACGCTTCGGCTTTGCAGCCCTCGTTGTGGTCGGCGATGGCAAGGGTCGCGCGGGCTTTGGTCATGGTAAGGCGCGCGAAGTGCCCGAAGCCATTTCGAAAGCAACGGCAGCGGCCAAGAAGAAGATGATCCGCGTTCCTTTGCGCGACGGTCGCACGCTGCATCACGACGGCAACGGCCATTTCGGTGCCGGTCGCGTGACGCTGCGTTCGGCACCGCAAGGCACCGGCATCATCGCAGGTGGCCCGATGCGCGCCATCTTTGAATCGCTGGGTGTTGCGGACGTTGTGACCAAGTCGGTTGGCACGTCGAACCCGTACAACATGATCCGGGCGACCTTCGAAGCGCTGGGCGAGCAGACCTCGCCCAAGAGCGTGGCACAGCGTCGCGGCAAGAAGATTGCCGACTTGCTGGGTCGTGGTGGCTCGCAGACGGCGGAAGCCGATGCTGCGGCAATTGCAGAGTAAGCTGACATGGCAACAATCAAAATCAAGCAGACGGGTTCGCCCATCCGCCGTACCCAGGACCAGCGCGCAACGCTGAAAGGTCTGGGGCTCAACAAGATGCACAAGATTTCGGAGCTGCAGGACAGCCCCGAAGTCCGTGGCATGATCCGCAAAGTGCGGCACATGGTCGAGGTGCAGGGGTAGTGCAGCCTTAATTGGGGACAGTCCCCAATTAGCCGGACGCACGAGTGCCGAGGGGTAAACAGTTGCAAGCTAATTGGGGACTGTCCCCAATTAAGGCTTGCCGCGCGACAAAAGCGAAAGCGAGTGCAATGAAACTGAACGAAATCAAAGACAACGCCGGTGCCCGTAAGAGCCGTATGCGCGTGGCGCGTGGTATCGGGTCGGGCAAGGGCAAGACCGCCGGTCGCGGCCAAAAGGGCCAGACCAGCCGTTCGGGCGTCAGCATCAACGGATTTGAGGGCGGCCAGATGCCGCTCCACATGCGTCTGCCAAAGCGCGGCTTCAACAACATCTTCGCCAAGGACTATGCCGAGGTAAATCTTGGTATGCTGCAGAAGATGATCGACGCCGGAACCAAATTTGACGGCGTGATCGACCATGCTGCGCTGAAGGCCGTCGGCGTTGGCCGCGGCGGCAAGGACGGCGTCCGCATTCTGGCCAAGGGTGCCTTTTCGGCGAAGCTGAGCTTCAAAGTTGCCGGTGTGTCGAAGGGCGCACGCGAGGCCATCGAAGCCGCTGGCGGTTCGGTTGATGTGATCGAAGTCGTTGCCGCTGCCGACAAGGCGAAGGCCAAGCACCGCACTGTCCAGAAGGTGAAAGCCGCGGACAAGGAAGCCAAAAAGGCGGCGGCCAAAGCCTGATTTCATTCAGGGCGGTTAGACAACGCGTCTTGCCGCCCTATATGACGCGCTGAGCTTTCAGGAACTTAACGTCTATGGCATCCGCAGCCGACCGTATGGCCAGCAATATCAGCCTCGGCAAATTTGCCCAGGCCACCGAACTCCGCAAACGCCTGTGGTTCACTCTAGGCGTGCTCGTGGTGTTTCGCTTCCTCAGTCATGTCCCGCTGCCCGGTGTCGATCCGCGCGCTCTGGCGACTTTGTACGACACGACCCGTGGCGGTGTGCTCGACTTTTTCAACAATTTTTCGGGTGGTGCGCTTGAGCGCATGAGCGTGATCGCGCTTGGCGTGATGCCCTATATTACGGCGTCCATCGTGGTGCAGCTCTCAACCTCGCTGTCGCCGCAACTCGCAGCGATCAAGAAAGAGGGCGAGAGCGGGCGTAAGCGGCTCAATCAATATACCCGCTATGGTACGGTTTTGCTGACCGCGATCCAGGGCTGGTTCATCGCTGTTGGTCTTGAAAACTGGGGTGCCTCTCAGGGCATTTCCGCGGTCATCGAGCCGGGCCTGCTGTTCCGTATCACCTGCGTTGTCTCGCTGATTGGCGGAACGATGTTCCTGATGTGGCTGGGCGAGCAGATCACCAGCCGTGGCATCGGTAACGGCGTGTCGCTGATTATCACGGCAGGAATTGTCAGCCAGTTGCCGCGCGCGATCGTCAATCTGTTCGAGGGCGCACGGACCGGCACGATGAACCCGCTCCTGATTCTGGCTATGCTGGTGATGGTGTTCGGCCTGATCGCGGGTATCTGCTTCATGGAGCGTGCGCAGCGGCGTGTGCTCATCCAGTATCCGAAACGTCAGACCGCGCGCGGGATGATGCAGGGCGACAAGAGCTTTTTGCCGCTCAAGATCAACACGTCGGGCGTTATCCCGCCAATCTTTGCCTCCTCGTTGCTGCTGATGCCGCTGACGATTGCCCAGTTCGCAGGCAAAAGTGTCGCGGGGGAGACCACCACGGGCGACATCATGCTGCAGGTCACCGGCGCGCTCCAGCACGGCTCACCGCTGTACATGGCGCTATATGGCGCAGGCATCATCTTTTTCTGTTTCTTTTACACCGCCGTCGTGTTCAACCCGGAAGAGACCGCCGAGAATCTGAAGAAATATGGCGGGTTCGTGCCCGGTATTCGTCCGGGCAAATCGACCGAGACTTATCTGGATTATGTGCTGACGCGGATTACGGTGATCGGCGCAGCTTATCTGACATTCATCTGTCTGGTGCCCGAATTTGCCGCTTCGCAAATGGGCCTGACGGCCTTGGCGCTTGGCGGAACGAGCCTGTTGATCGTGGTCAATGTAACGATGGACACGGTCACGCAGATCCAGAGTCATTTGCTGGCCCATCAGTACGGCGACCTAATCAAGAAGTCGAAGCTGAAGGGTGCCCGGAACCGCTAACCAGCGGGTCGGTGTCGAGGGGGAGTGCCACGCATGAACATCATTCTGCTTGGGCCCCCAGGGGCCGGTAAAGGGACGCAGGCAGCACGGCTCGTGGCCGAACATGGCATGGTTCAGTTGTCGACCGGCGACATGTTGCGCGCGGCGGTGAAGGCGGGAACGCCAATTGGACTTCAGGCCAAAGCCGTGATGGACGCGGGAGAACTGGTCAGCGACGACATTGTCGATGGCTTGATCGGTGACAAGCTCGACAGTTTGGATGCGGCGCAGGGCGCGATTTTCGATGGCTATCCGCGTACTGCGGCACAAGCCGTATCGCTCGACCATATTCTGGCAACGCGGGGGCGTACGCTCGATTATGTGATCGAACTTGACGTTGACGAGGATGCGTTGGTTGATCGCATCACCGGGCGCTACACCTGTGCAAAGTGCGGGGCGGGCTATCATGACCGCTATGCCACGCCGACGGCCGAGGGCGTTTGCGACACCTGCGGTTCGACCGAGTTCAAGCGCCGCCCGGATGATAACGCAGAGACCGTTCGCACGCGGATGGCCGAATACCGTGCCAAAACCGCGCCGATCCTGCCGATCTATGACGGGCGGGGTCTGCTCAAAAAGATCGACGGTATGGCTGACATCGAGCATGTGTCGGCGGCAATCGAGGCAATCCTCGGATGAGGCGCGCGGGGGTGGCGACGGCGCTTGCGCTGATTGCTTCGCCCGCTGTTGCCGAAGTGGCTTCGGTTGATGACCGTGGTTTCGTGATCGAACGGCACGTTACGGTAACAACGACACCGGCGGCGACATGGGCACGCCTAATTCGTCCTGCGCGCTGGTGGTCGAACACGCACAGCTGGTCGGGGCGGGCGGCCAATATGACCATTGAACCACGCATTGGTGGTTGTTTCTGCGAGCGCTGGAAGGGTGGCGAGGCCGAACACGGGCGCGTCATTCAGGCGGTTCCCGGCAGATTGCTTCGCTTGTCTGCCCCGCTCGGGCCGTTGCAGTCGATGGGTGTATCAGCCGTTCTAAGTTTCGAACTGGTACCGGTGGGTAACGCTACCGAAGTTCGCTTGCGCTACATCGTTTGTGGTAATTTCGGCATGGACCCGCGTGCCCTCGCACCCGCTGTCGATAACGTGCTGCGCGAACAATTGGCCGGATTGGCGAAGCGCGCCAACTAGGCGCTTCACGCGGCGCACATTCCTGCTAGCCTGTTGTTATCGCCCCGACTCAAAGAGGGTGACCGGGTCTGAGCAACTGAACGCAGAGGGGCAGGCCATGGCCATACACGATCACGTCGATTTGGGCACTTTTGTCGAGGGCGTCAAAAAGCGCAATCCGGGGCAACCCGAATTTGTCCAAGCGGTGACCGAGGTCGCCGAGGATATTTTCGACTTCATGGCCGACAAGGAGAAATACCACAGCGCGCAAATCCTGCGTCGCATCGCCGAGCCCGACCGCGTGATTTCATTCCGCGTCTGCTGGCAGGACGACAAGGGCAATATCCGTGTCCAGCGCGGGTGGCGGGTGCAAAATAATAATGCGATTGGTCCGTATAAGGGCGGCATCCGTTTCCACCCGAGTGTCACCGAAAGTGTGCTGAAATTCCTCGCGTTCGAGCAGACCTTTAAAAACGCGCTGACCGGCCTGCCGATGGGCGGTGGCAAGGGCGGATCGAACTTCAACCCCAAGGGTAAATCCGACGGCGAAGTCATGCGGTTTTGCCAGTCGCTGATGACCGAGCTGTACCGGCATATCGGTGCCGATGTTGACGTGCCCGCAGGCGATATTGGCGTTGGCGGGCGCGAGATCGGCTATATGTTCGGCCAGTATAAACGCATCACGGGTGAGTTTACCGGTGTGCTGACCGGCAAGGGACTCGAATACGGCGGGTCACTGATCCGTACCGAGGCGACCGGATATGGCGCGGTCTATTTCCTCGCCAATATGCTCAAGACCAAGGGACAGGATCTGGTCGGCAAGACGGCGGTGATCTCCGGTTCGGGCAATGTCGCAACGCACGCAGCGGAGAAGGTCGTGCAGCTGGGCGGGAAAGTGCTGACCTTGAGCGACAGTGAAGGCTTTATCCACGACCCTGCCGGACTCGACCAAGAGAAGATCAACTGGGTGAAGGCGCTCAAGACCGTGCGGCGCGGGCGCATCAAGGAATATTGCGATGAGTTTCCCGGCTCGACATTCACGCCCGGCAAAACGCCGTGGGGGGTGCCGTGTGATGTGGCGCTGCCGTGCGCGACCCAGAACGAGCTGCTTGGCGAGGATGCCAAGCTACTCATCGCCAATGGCTGTATGGCAGTGAGCGAAGGCGCGAACATGCCGACCGACTTGGCGGGCGTCCATGTCTTCAAGGATGCCAAAATCCTGTTCGCGCCGGGCAAGGCGGCGAATGCGGGTGGTGTCGCGGTATCCGGCCTCGAAATGAGCCAGAACTCGGCACGCATTTCGTGGAAGGAAGAAGAACTCCAGCGCCTGCTGCTCGACATCATGGACGGCATTCACAGCCGCTGCATCGAATATGGCACCGACAGCACCGGCTATTGCGACTATGTGAAAGGGGCCAATATCGCCGGGTTCAAGAAAGTGGCGGACGCAATGCTGGCTTACGGCGTGGTTTAGCAGCGAGTATTTTCACCGCGACTCGCTTGACAGCATTCGAGCGGCTCCCTATCGGCACAGACTTCCCGAAACCCGTAACCGGCGAGCGCTTTTGCGCGCGCCGTGTTTTTGTCGTTTCGGGACTAACGCTTTGAGATGGGGTGGCTTGCCAGACACCCTGTGGAGCCGGGAGAAAATTTAGATGGCACGTATTGCGGGAGTTAACATTCCCACCAACAAGCGCGTTCATATTGCGCTGACCTATATCCACGGCATCGGGAATACCAAGGCCAAGGAAATCACGACGAAGCTGGGCATTGCCGAATCGGCGCGCGTGCAGGACCTGACCGATCAGGAAGTACTCCAGATCCGCGAAGCGATCGATGCGGGCTATACGGTGGAGGGCGACCTTCGCCGCACCGTGTCGCAGAACATCAAGCGCCTGATGGACCTCGCCTGCTACCGCGGCCTGCGCCACCGCAAGGGCCTTCCGGTCCGCGGCCAGCGCACGCACACCAACGCGCGCACCCGCAAGGGCAAGGCCAAGCCGATTGCCGGCAAGAAGAAGTAAGCAGCGCCCGCAAGCGGCAGCCGCTTTCTCCAAGAATTAGGACAGCACGACAATGGCTCAGGCACCTCAGCGCATTAAAAAGCGCGAACGCAAAAACATCACCTCTGGCGTCGCGCATGTGAACGCCAGTTTCAACAACACGATGATCACGATCACCGACGCGCAAGGCAACACGATCAGCTGGTCGAGCGCCGGCATGATGGGCTTCAAGGGATCGCGCAAATCGACCCCTTATGCGGCTCAGGTCGCCGCCGAAGACGCGGGTAAAAAGGCGTCGGAACACGGTGTCCGCACCCTCGAAGTCGAGGTCAAGGGCCCCGGTTCGGGCCGTGAATCGGCCCTGCGCGCACTGCAAGCCGTCGGGTTCAACATCACGTCAATCCGCGACGTGACATCGATCCCGCACAATGGCGTGCGTCCCTCGAAGCGTCGTCGCGTTTAACCCGCCCGACATGCTCGAAGACACACCAAATTCCGAATACCCGGCTGACCCGCTGACGAGCGCGTCGCCCAACCCCAAGGGGAACACCGTGGCCGTCAATTCCAAGAACTGGCAGGAACTCAAGAAGCCCGTCGCGCTCGACAAGAAGGCGGGCGGGGATAGCAAGCGTCGCGCGACGTTTATCGCCGAGCCGCTGGAGCGGGGCTTTGGCCTGACGCTGGGCAATGCGCTGCGCCGGGTGCTGCTGTCGTCGCTGCAGGGTGCAGCGGTGACGAGCA
>JANNCK010000115.1:0-2524 GCA_031386545.1 Sphingomonadales bacterium | reverse complement strand
CGGCGTGACCGTGCCCACCTCGACAAAGCCAAAGCCCAGCCCCAGCATTGCATCGGGCACCTCGGCATCCTTGTCGAACCCGGCGGCCAGCCCCACCGGCGACGGGAATTCAATCCCCGCAACCCGCGTCGCCAGCACCGGATCGTGGCGGGCGGTACGGGGCGGCACGCACTTGAGCGCCGCCAGAGTCATCGCGTGTGCACGCTCGGGATCGACGCGGAACAGGGCGGGGCGGGCAAGATCGAACAGCGACATGATCGCAGCGGCTATCGCGGCGAACGCGCAGCGTCAAAGTCGAATGCCTCGGACAGTAAACTTTGATGCGATGTCGATTCCATCCAATACGACTCACAAAGGTCACGTTTAGACACAAAGATGCGACCCGAAGGGCTTCGCAGGTTGACCCTGTGGAAACCTTTTCCTGGCGGCTCGGACGAGTGATCGTTCGGGCCGCTTTTTATTTGTCCGCAAGCGTCCGAATCTAGCCCGAACGAAACATAGCGCGAGCGACTTTTCTTTATCCCGCTATTGTAATAGCTTCCGCGTAACCGGGGCATAAAAACGGGCGCAAAATAATGGGTGATACGGTGCAGCCAACGGGCGCGGTGACGCTCGATTACGCAATGCCGCCCGAAGACCTGCGCGCGCATCTTTCGGTTTTCTATGAATTTCGCGCCGATGTGCCGGTATTCGAAGATACCGACAAGGCCGACCTCGCCCAGTTCCGCGTCACTCTGGCGGGCGAGGGCGAATACCGTTTCGCCGACGGCCATGTCCAGCGCGTGCCCAAAATCCAGATCGTCGGGCCGACCACCGGTCCCACGCACATCTCGATGCGTGGTCCAGTACACAGCATCGGCGTCGGGTTGCTCCCGGCAGGCTGGGGGACGTTGCTCGATTTTGAAGCCTCGCTGCTGGTCAACCGCGTTGTCGATGCCACCGAATTGTTCGGCGACGACGTGCGCGGCGCGCCCGAGGCACTGGCGGCGTGCGCGACATTCGACGAGCGGGTGATGCTGGGCAGTGCGCTCGCTCGCAAATTGATCGCGCGGGGGCGCTCGACGGCGTTCGATTTCACCCGCGTCGTCGATGACTGGCTGGCCTCGCCGTATCCCGAGGTCGACGCACTGGTCCGCGCCACCGGCCTGTCGCGCCGTCAGGTCGAACGGCGCTGCAATGCCTATTACGGCTCTCCGCCCAAGCTGCTCGCGCGCAAATACCGCGCGCTCAAGGCAACGATTGCCATGGCAAGGGGTCAATCGAACGCGGACGCGCTGAGCGACGGCGGGTTCTACGACCAGTCGCATTTTATCCGTGAGATCAAGGCGTTCACCGGCGTCACTCCGACGCACATCCACACCGATCTGCCGACGCTGGCGATGTTGACGCTCAAGCGCAGTGAATTCGCCGAACTTGGGCCGCTGGTGACAAAAGCATGAGTGAAGCGTGACTTTTCAATCGGAGTGATTATATCCGATTGAAGATGCGACTCACCGCCCAAGCCGATTACGCCGTCGTGATGATGAGCGCCGCCGCCCGCCACCGCTGCGGGACGCGGCTGTCGGCGACGCAATTGAGCGAAGAAACCGGCGTTCCCCTGCCAACCGCGCAGAAACTGATGCAGCGGCTGGCAGGCGCAGGGCTGCTCTCGTCGCTGCGCGGTACCGGTGGCGGGTTCAAGCTGACGCGCCCGGCGGCGGCGATCAATCTGGCCGACATTATCGAAGCTATCGAAGGCCCTATTGCGATGACTCCCTGCGTCGAAACCGGCCGTCATGATTGCGGGCTGGAGGGCAGCTGCCAGACCAAGCCACACTGGGGCGCAATCAACGGTGCCGTGCGCGGCGCGCTTGCTGCAGTCCCGCTGACGCAGTTGGCGGAGGCGCGCTGATGACACGCCAAAGCGCCGCAGGCCTCTCCTCATTCACTTCCCTTCCTGTCTTCCTGCCTTCCTGTGACCCCCACTTCTCACTTTCACCGGCGCGCCACGCCGAAGAGGAGAAGGTTTCGTTCACAGGAAGGCAGGAAGGCAGGAAGAAGATTTATAAGAAGATTTATAGCCGCTGTGCGGCGGGGGCGTTTTGATGGCCAGCAAGAATGCCGAAGCTGTCCAGAATCAAGAAGCTTGGGCCGCTGCCGACAGCGTTGCCGATTACGAGCACGGCTGGTCGAGCGACATCGAGACCGATTTCGCGCCCAAGGGGCTGACCGAGGACACCGTTCGCTTCATCAGCGCCAAAAAGAACGAGCCGCAGTGGATGCTCGACTGGCGGCTGAAGGCGTTCCGGATGTGGCTGACGATGGAGGCTCCTGATTGGGCCAAGCTCGACGTCCCGCCGATCGATTATCAGGACGCCTATTATTATGCTGCGCCGAAGCCCAAGCCGAAACTCGGCAGCCTCGACGAGGTCGATCCCGAAATCCTGCGCGTCTACGAAAAGCTCGGCATCCCGATTGCCGAGCAGGAAGTGCTCGCAGGGGTTGAAGGCGCGCGCAAGGTCGCGGTTGATGCGGTGTTCGACAG
>JANNCK010000099.1:0-2771 GCA_031386545.1 Sphingomonadales bacterium | reverse complement strand
GCCAGCGCCGCGCACGCGATATAGCCAAGCGTCCACCCATACCGCGCCGACACGACCAGTGCGATCGCCGCCGCGCCCGCCGACCCGATGCGCCAGCCATATTGCGACATGCCCGACCCTGCGCCCAATTGGTGCGGCTCCAGCAATTCGATGCGGTAGGCGTCGATCACAATGTCATAAGTCGCCCCCGCCGCCCCGACGAGAATCGCGCAATAGGCTGTCCAGATGATGTCAGCCTTCGGGTCCGCCAGCGCGAGATTGACGACGGCGGCGATCACCAGAACCCCCGCTACGATCAGCCACGATACCCGCTGCCCCAGCGCGCCGATCACTGGCAACCGCACCCCGTCGACGACCCACGCCCACAGCCATTTGAAATTATAGACCAGAAACGCCAGCGCAAACGCCGTGACGGTTTTCTTGTCGATCCCGTCCTGCGCCAGCCGCGTGGTCAGCGTCGCGGCAATCATCGCGAACGGGAAGCCCGACGAGACGCCAAGGAAAAACGCCGCCAGCGGCGCAGGCTCGATATAGGGCTTGATCGCCGCGCCGATGCTGCGCGTCCCGGTCTCGATTGCTGCTTCGGTCATTGCCGGCCCCGCTTCCCTGAACTTGTCGAACTAGTGTCTCTGGCCTAGCCTTCTACCCAAACACGGCCCCGCGACAAGCAGGAGCCGATAGGAGAGAGACTTGAACGCGCTTACCCTCGGGCAACGTACCCTCGCGCAGGACATTGCCGACGACGTCCGGCGCGCACCCGGCAAAATCACCCATGTCGCGGCCAGCGCCTATACCAGCCCTGACCGCTACGCCGCCGAACGCGTCGCGCTGTTCGACGCGCTGCCGCAAGTCATTGCCCCGTCGGCGCTGCTCACCCCCGGCAGCGCGGTTCCCCACGACGGGTTCGGGCGACCGCTGTTGCTGACCCGCGACGCCGGCGGCACCGCACATGTTTTCCTCAACGTCTGCCAGCATCGCGGCACGCGGCTGGTTGAGGGCGCGGAACCGGTTTGCGCGAAACTGCTCGTCTGCCCCTATCACGCGTGGAGCTATCGCCTCGACGGCGCGCTGCAAGCAATGCCACGACCCGAGACGTTCCCGGGGCTGGACAAAGCCGACTATGGGTTGCGCGAATTGCCGAGCGTCGAGGAGGGCGGATTGATTTGGGTGCTACCAAAAGGGGATCGTCATGCTGAACTCGTTTCAGCATCCACCCCGCAACCCGATAAGCCTTCGCAGGTTGAGGGGCGGACCCTGAAACAAGTTCAGGGTGACGGTAGCAAGAACGGGCGGGGCGACGTGTTTGCTGAAGCCACCACCCTCGGCCACGACTTCGCCGCGCTCGGACTGCCCCACCTCCATTTGTTCGCGCGCCGCACCCACGATGTCGCCGCCAACTGGAAACTCATTCACGACGCTTTCCTCGAAAGCTATCATGTCCTCCGCCTCCATTCGGGGAGTATCGGCCCGTTCTTCAAGGATGGCGTGACATCGGGCGACACCGTCGGCCCGCACCGGCGCTCGGCGGTCGGGCGCGCGGCGGAAATGGGTGACCTCGACGATGTTCCTGCTTTGCGAAAGACGGTGACCTTCACCTACACCCTCTTCCCCAACGCCGTCGTCATTTTCAGCCCCGACTACGTCAACCTGATGGTCCTGATGCCGCAAAGCGAAGGCCGCACTTTGGTCGAGGATTTCATGCTGATCCCCGAACCACCCGCGCCCGGACCTTTGGCCGAAAAGGCCCGCGACCACTGGCAACGCAGCTGGGACTTGCTCGACGGCAAGGTGTTCGGCAACGAAGATTTCCGTGCCGCCGAACTCGGCCAGCAGGGTCTGTCCTCTGGTGCAATTACCCAAGTTACGCTCGGCACAATGGAAACTGGCATCCGTGCCTTCCACGACGAGGTGGAGTCGCGTATCGGCCATTAATGTCCGACACCCCAAAAACATCACCCAAAGAGTCTCCCAAAGATTCCCAGCGTATCGCAAAGCTCCTCGCCCGCGCCGGAATCGCCTCGCGGCGAGAGATCGAGCGCATGATCGCGGACCGCCGTATCGCCATTGACGGCGTGCCGCTCGAAACCCCCGCGACCATTGTCACCAGCCTCAAGGGCATCACCGTCGACGGCAACCCCGTCGCCGCTGCCGAGCCGACGCGGCTGTTCCGCTATCACAAGCCCACCGGGCTGCTGACTGCCGAACGCGATATGAAGGGGCGTGCGACAATCTATGACAAGTTCCCGCCTGACCTGCCGCGCACCGTCCCCGTCGGTCGCCTTGATCTGAATACCGAGGGGCTGTTGCTGATGACCACCGACGGGGCGCTGAAACGCCGCCTCGAACTCCCCTCGACTGGCGTCCCGCGTAGCTACCGCGCCCGCGCCTACGGCCCCGTTACCCAAGCACAGCTGGAGGAACTGATCCACGGCATCGAAATAGACGGCGTCCGCTACGGCCAGATCGACGCCAATCTGGAGCGCCGCACCGGCACCAATGTGTGGATCGAAATGACCCTGAAAGAGGGCAAGAACCGCGAAGTCCGCCGCGTCCTCGAACATCTCGGCCTCCGCGTCAGCCGCCTGATCCGAACGCGCTACGGCCCGTTCGCGCTCGAAGATTTGCCCCCCGGCGAGGTCGAGGAAGTCAAGCAGCACGAGTTGGTCGAATTCCTGATAGAACTCGGCAATGCCGACCCCCAACCGACACCTGAACCCGGCATCAAGGGCACCGCTCTCCGCAAACACTGGCGCATCACGCCTGCAAAGGTA
>JANNCK010000097.1:0-6177 GCA_031386545.1 Sphingomonadales bacterium | reverse complement strand
CCCGTGATCGTCAGCCCCTTCATCGGTACGGTCTGGAACGCGGAAAAGGCCTTTGCCCTGCGCGATGCCAATGCCGGGAACCAGCGGTCGCTGGCGACCTGGGTGAATATCGGACAGGCGCGCAATGTCGGCGATGTCCGTCGTGCGGTCGAGGGTTCACTGGCCATTCCGTGGGTCAATACGATTGTCGCCGACCGCAGCGGCAATGCGATGCTCGCTGATGTCACCGGCGTGCCCGGCGTTTCGGCTGCCAAGATTGTAGCATGTGTAACACCGCTCAGCGCCAAGCTGGCGGGAAGGCTGGTGGTGCTCGACGGCAGCCGCGCCGCATGTGACTGGACCCGGACACCGGGCACGGCGGTCCCCGGGCTGATGCCTGCGCGTGACCAGGCCGTGATCGTACGACGCGATTATGTCGCCAATTCCAATGACAGCTATTGGCTGACTAACCCAAAAGCACCGATTGCCGCGCTGTCGCCTATCCTTGGCGCGCACGGCACCGAACGCTCGTTGCGGACGCGGTCGGGGCTTGTCGAAATCCAGCGACAGCTCGACAGCGCGGGCGGCAAGATCGACCCGGCAACGGCGCGGTCGATGGCGTTTGCCAACAAAAGCCTCGCCGCCGAGCTGGTCGCCGAACCGTTGATCCAATTGTGCCGGGGCACCCCCGACCTGAGCGAAGCGTGCGGTGTCCTGTCGCGCTGGGACCGGCGTTTCGAGCTCGGCAGCCGCGGTGCCTATCTCTTCGCAACGTTCTGGGACGCCGCACGGACGTTGCCGAAGCTATGGGCCGTCCCGTTCGATGCTGCCGATCCGGTGAACACGCCACGCACCCTCGTGACGACGGGCGACAATGAGGAGAAATTGCTCGCAGCCCTGCGCGGCGCGGTTGAGAAAATCAAAAAGGGCGGCATTGCGCTCGATGCGCGCTGGGGCGATGTGCAGTTCGCGGTGCGCGGCAAGGACCGCATTCCCGTTCACGGCGCGAACCACCCGCTGGGCGTGCTCAACATGCAGCGGTCGAAGGCGGTCCCCGGCGGCCTCGTCCCCGAACATGGCACGAGCTATATCCAAGTCGTCAGCTTTGACGCGACGGGTCCGGTCGCCGACGCCCTGCTCAGCTATTCGCAATCCACCGATCCCGCGTCGCCGCACTACGCCGACCAGACCCGCGCCTTTTCGACAAAGAGCTGGCATCGCTTGCCGTTCTCGGCCGTGGAAGTGGAGCGGCAGAAGACGGGCGTGGCTGTGCGGATTGCGGAGTGAGTCGGCACCCGATCTGGTGGAGCGGGTTGTTTTGGCGTGAGCCTATGCAGCCCGCCGCAAGTCAGGACTGACTTCCCACCCCTTGCACGCCAGCAGGATCGCGCGCGGAATCGCGCGTTCGCCGTTGGAATAATAGGCCACACTTCGTCGCGAAATGCCGAGGGCTTCGGCGGCCTTGGCGAGCGACAGGCCGTTGTGCAGCCGCCATTCGAGGAACTGTCGCACGTCGCTGCGGCCCGTCGCAGACAAGGTTTCGAGCCACAGCGCATCTGCGCCCATCTCGACTCCGCCCCGCCATTCGAGACTATGGCCCCAGTCGCCGACCTGCACGGTGGCAAAAACGGTGGCTTCGCGCAGCGGGGCGAACGCTTTGGATTTCACCGTGGCCGCCAAATCGACATCAGCTGTTGTGCCATCGGACCAGACAAGGTGGAGCCGCGCGTCACCCAACGCCGTCACGCCGGTGATGATGCGGGGCTTGTCGATGCTGCTCATCCGTTCAACTCCTGCCATGTCGCCGTCAATTGCGCCGTATTCGCGCGCGCCCAGTCGCGTGCCGCGCGAAGCGCCGGCGCAGGCGCGTTACCGACGATCAACTCCAGCGATCGGATTGCCACCGAGCACCGGAAGTCCGGCCCCTCGATATGAAAATGCGGCACGCCGTGGTCGCGCCCATACACCGCGATTTTCCAGTGCGGGCCGCGTGTCAGGGCGACCATTTGAATATCATAGTGCATTTGGTGCACTAGTGCAAATTCACACAGCTGACGGACTTCCGCGCACCGTCATGCTGAATTTGTTTCAGGGTGACGGATATTTCTGATCGAGGCTGCCCGTCAGATCAATATAGCGCGTCCAACTAAGAGCAGCGCCAACGCTGTACCAAAATTGACGACATTGCCGTCAATGCGCCGCAACGATGGCATACCGCTGGCGGAGTTCGCAATCACGCCTCCGTAGAACCTTGCGGCGACCACACTTGCAAAAAAGCTGCCAAGCGCAATCATGCTGAGCATCGTTGCGATACAGACTCCCAGCCCCGGTTCTACCCGTTCCGACCACAAGAAGAATAAGGCCAGCACGCCGAGGCCCGACGTCGTAAGTACCTGCGTTACGACGTGAAACCTCGCATGGGCTGGCCATAGTGGATTGGCAGCGTGCGTGCGGTTAAAGTCGGCGATCACCGGAACAACCGTGAATTGCAAGATTGCGACCGTCATTAGCAAATAGCCAGCGCTCACGATCGTCCCCCCAAATCCCCCTGCCCGACCGTGCTGCCCGCCATTTCCAGCATCCGGTCCAGGCTCCGCTTTGCCCGCAACCGCAGGCCTTCCTCGATTTCGATGCGCGGCTGCAGGTCGCGGAGCGCGACGTAGAGTTTCTCCAGCGTGTTCAGCGCCATATACGGACAGATGTTGCAGTTGCAGTTCCCGTCGGCGCCCGGCGCGCCCATGAAGTGCTTTTCGGGCAGCGCCTTTTCCATCTGGTGCATGATGTGCGGCTCGGTCGCCACAATCAGCGTGTCGCCGGGAAAGGATTTGGCGAATGCAAGGATACCGCTGGTCGAGCCGACATAATCGGCGTGATCGAGGATGTGCGCGGGGCATTCGGGGTGCGCCGCCACCGGCGCGCCGGGGTGCTGGCTTTTAAGCTTCACCAGTTCGGTTTCGCTAAACGCCTCGTGCACGATGCACACCCCCGGCCACAGCAGCATGTCGCGCCCGGTCTTGCGCGCGAGATAGGCACCGAGGTGCTTGTCGGGGCCGAAAATGATTTTCTGGTCGAGCGGGATTTGCGATAGGATTTTATCCGCCGACGACGAGGTCACGATGATGTCGCTGAGCGCCTTCACCTCGGTCGAACAGTTGATGTAGGTCAGCGCGATATGGTCCGGGTGCGCCGCGCGAAACGCGGCGAATTTATCGGGCGGGCATGAGTCCTCAAGCGAGCACCCCGCGTCCATATCGGGCAGCACCACGATCTTGTCGGGCGACAGGATTTTTGCGGTATCGGCCATGAACTTGACCCCGCAGAACGCGATGACATCGGCGTCGGTCGCGGCGGCTTTCCGCGACAGGTCGAGGCTGTCACCGACGAAATCGGCGAGATCCTGAATCTCGGGCTTCTGGTAATAATGCGCGAGGATGACGGCGTTGCGCTCCTTGCGAAGCCGGTCGATTTCTTCGCGGATGTCCACGCCCTGCAACTTGCCCGATTGAAAAATCATATCCGCTCCGTGCGCCCCGACGGGGGCTGGCACGCGATATAGAGCGATTGTGGCGCGATTACAGCCCGGGCGGCAGCGGCCCGAACGCCATGCCCGGCAGCGCCGCGCCCGGTGACCCTGCCACGACCGCGGCGTAGATCGCCCCGCCGACCGGCGATACCGCGACGATGCGCGCGACGATCAGCACAGCGAGCACCGTCCCGATGCCCCACCACCACGCCGGATGGACCCGTCCGCTGCGCCGCCAGTCGCGGATCATGGGTGGCACAAGGAACAGCAGCCCGACCAGCACCGGCACCTCAAACGCATAGGGCATGAACAGTGGCGACGGCAGCAACCGTCCGAACCCCGGTCCCATCAACGTCGCAAAAGCGCAAATCTGTAGCCGCCGGTGCCAGTCGGTCGCGCGCCGCAATCTGACCGCAGCAAAAGTGAGGCCTGCAAAGCTCAACAGCCCAAGCGGATTCGCGATGAGGAAATGCTGCGGCTGAAAAAAGAACGGTGCCGTCCCGCGCCGGATCGTCGCGACCGTGATCGCAACGCCCATCACGACCATCAGCACGACCCAGAACGTGGCGAGCCAGCCGAGCCGCCGGTGCAGTGCAATCGGCCCGCGCGTCGCAAACCACGTCTGGGCAAGGAAAATTCCGACCCAGCTGACGAACACGACAGCATGGACATGCCAAACCATCGGCACGGCAAAGGTCGAGCGGCCCATGGCGAAATTCAGGCCAAAGCCCGCGACCAGCACAGACGCCATCGCCAGCGCGAGGCCGAAATAGAAACGATCATTGTCCGCCAAGCGCGGCGCGTTCGGTACAAGTGTCGCCATGTTCATGCCCCCTGCGGCAATCAATGCGACGAAGTGTAAACTCGTTACGCGGGCGAGTGCAACATCTTAGGGACGGAGCACCGCTTCGACCGGGCGGCTTTCATCCCAGCGCACGGGGACGCCGCTGGTTTCCGGCTCCCACGGATAGCGCACCACAACCTTCACCTCGCCCAGTCCCGCCGCGCGCAGGGGCGTCCCGACCAGCGCCTGCATCGCTTCGCGCGCACTGGCGCGGGCGCGGTCAAGGTGTTCGTGTTTTCTGGCAGAGTCCGCCGCACGCAGGGCTGCCCGCGCCGCGACCTGTCCGTTCAGCCGTTGCGCCGCATCGCGCGACATGAACACGCCCGTTGTGGCGATGCGTTCGCTGCCGCTTGCATCAACATTAGGGCGCGCGGGGACGACGTCGGGCAGGCGCACTGTCATGGTCCGGCTGTCGGCATCCCAGCGATACCTAATGGCGTCGATACGGCGTAAATCGACGAAATAATCCACGCTATACGGGTAGCGTATCGTCATGCTGGTCGGCAGCAGCTGAGCAAAACCGGGATCACTGCCCCGCGCGATCACTTCGCCGCTGAGCGTCGCCACGCGCAGGTCTCGCGCCTTGGCAAAGGTTTCAGACAAGGTCCGTGCAGCGCCGAGGCCCAGTTGCCGCTCGGCACGGTCAGCGCGGGCATTCGCCCACCAGATCGCAAGCCCCGTGGCGATGGCGAGCAAAACCGCCGCCAGCGCCGCGAGCTTCAGGCGAGGAGCCATATTCCCTCCGCGTCGCGCACCAGCCCCCGGTCTCGCAAATCAATGAGATGCGCCAGCACCGATCGCCCCGCTGCCGGGTACAGCTGCTCGTCCACACCCTTGTACATCAGCGGGACCATCGCGAAGATTTCGCCGACGCCCTCGCTGACCAGCTTCAAAATCTGCCGCTCGCGCTGTTTGCGGTGGCCGCCGAGGCCACGCACGAATTGCTGCGGGTTGGTCACCGGCTCGCCGTGCGCAGGATAGTAGACCGCGTCGGTTCGCGTACCGAGCTTGTCGAGGCTGCGCATGTAATCCGCCATATCACCATCGGGTGGCGACACGACGGTGGTGGACCAGCCCATGACATGGTCGCCAGTGAACAGCGCATTGTCCTCGACCAGATGATAACACAGGTGGTTCGAGGTGTGCCCCGGTGTCGCCACCGCTTCCAAGGTCCAGTCGGGACCGGTCAGCCGATCTCCATCCACCAGCACCCGGTCGGGCGTATAGCTCCGGTCGAACGCCGCATCGGCGCGTGGGCCGCTGTCGTCGAGCACCAGCGGCGCACAGCCGACAATTTCCGCCCCCGTTGCCTTGGCCAGCGGCGCGGCGGCGGGCGAATGGTCGCGGTGCGTATGGGTACAGACGATGGCGACGATCCGTTCGCCTGCGGTCGCGCGCAATATGCCGTCGATGTGCGCGGGGTCGGCGGGACCGGGATCGATGACTGCAACCTCGCCGGTTCCCAAGATATAGGTCTGCGTGCCGGTGTAGGTGAACGCCGACGGGTTCGCGGCGAGCACCCGCCGCACGCGCGGACCGAGCAACTGGGCGACATCAGAAATCTGGTCAGTGACGGGCGCTTCCATGCTTCCCATGTGGCGATAACGGCCCTCCGGCGCAATCCGCCTGCCGTTATTGTCGGGAATCCTTACAATCGGTCAGGCTGGTAAGGTTTCGCTAACCACGGTGTCCCGCAGAAAAGCGCCAAAGTGCAAATCTGGCACGCGCTCTGCATAGTGTTGTGTGTCCCAACGGCGGTGTCCCCCGCCTGAGCGGCGGGTCGGTAGCAGCTTTCTGGTCTCGCGCACCGACCCGCCCTCGCCCGCCGCAC
>JANNCK010000430.1:0-2317 GCA_031386545.1 Sphingomonadales bacterium | reverse complement strand
GTCGTGCCCTCGGCGATTTCGGCAGGGATGGCGCGCAGACCGTAAGGCAGACGCGGCAATCGCCCGAAATAGCGTGGCAATAACCCGTCGATGGACTTTGCCTGAAGCGCCGCCGCCGCCATCAGTTCGGGCGGGGTTTTGGCGAAATAGACGGGGTCAGTGCGGAGTTTGGTGATGAAGGTCGCGCGGTCGGCATAGCCCGCGCCCTTTGCCACCGTTTCCATCTCTGCGCGGATACGCGCGACTTCAGACAGGCCGATGAGGTGGATCGCGTCGGGAGTGAGGGCAGTGGTCGTGTGGATGCGCGCCTGCAACGCATAATAATCGCGGCCCTGCGGCAGGTCGGACGCGCCGACGCTGGTGCGGCATCTGGGTTTATATTCAGTCGCGTAGAAAGCGGCGAAGCGGCGGTATTCGGGTTCGACGGTACCCTGGATGAGCGTCGCCGCGCGCGCCTTCATCGCGGTCCAGTCGGCATCGACCATTCCCTGTGGTGCGGTGCCCTTGAACGGTTTCCAGAAACGCGAATCCTCCAGCTTTGCGGCAATCACCCCGGTGATTGACCCCTCGAACCCGGTCAGCACTGTGCAGGGCTGGACATAGCCCCCGGCGATGGCCGCGCGGGTGATGGTCAAGGCCTCGCCGTTATAGGCCGGATAGGCGGCGAGGCGTTTCAAATAACTCTCGTAGTCGGCGGGTGCATTGAACGGCGAGCCGTCGGCCAGCCCCGCAAAATTCTGGTGCCAGCCGGCATAGGTGGTGAACAGCATCATCCGCGCGCCAAAGCGGTTGGCCTGTACCTGTTCGTCGAGCAGGCGGCGCAAAATCGCTTTGTTGGTTTGCGCCGCAGCATCCAACCCCGCATCGGGAATGGCATCGAGCCGCGCGACGAACGCGGTTGCCTCTTTCGCCTGCCGGTCCGCCGCAGCCAGCGAATTATCATCCAGCTTGCCGTCGCCGCGCCGGTCGCCCAGCGTTGACGCCGACACCGGATTATTGCCCAGCCACCATTGCCAATGGGCATCAATAACGGTTTTGAGATCGGTCGCAGGCGAGGCGAGTGCGGGAGCGGCGAGCGACAGCGCGAGGACGGCGGCGGTAAGGCGAAATCTCATCGTTGCGACTTCCCTGAGCTTGTCGATGGGGCTTCCTTTTCCACCGGGACGGGCCAAAAGGGAAGTAGGGGGCTTCGACAAGCTCAGCAAAGTCGGGAGAATCTGGGATGGCGAGTATCGTCGATTTGAAGCCGCGCGCGCCATACACCAAATCGCTTGCGCCCGACACGTTTGAGCGGGTGTTGTCGGCGGGGGCGATTGTGCTGCTCGCCTGCGTGGTGATCGCCATGTTCAAGGGCCGCGCACAATGGGCCGAAATCCCGCCACTGATCTGGCCGCACCTGATCTCCGTCGTCGTGGCGACCGCGCTGACCCCGGTCATGCTGTTGCGCCCGCGCGGAACGCGGAACCACCGGCAACTTGGCTGGGTGTGGGTCACGGCGATGTTTTCGACCGCTTTGCTCAGCCTGTTCGTCCGCAATGTGAACCATGGCGGATTCAGCTTCATCCATATCCTGTCGGCGTGGACGATAATCCAAGTGCCAATCATCGCGTGGAGCGCGCGCAAGCACGATATAACGCGCCACCGCCGCAGTGTCCGCGCGATGGTAACCGGCGCACTGCTGGTCGCGGGCTTCTTCACCTTTCCGTTCGACCGCCTGCTCGGCCAGTGGTTGTTTAGCTGAGAGTTCCGGCACCACCTGATGATTGACCCCGAAACACCTGTGCTGGTTGGCGTCGGCCAGATTGTTGACCGCTGGAACGGGCGCGACGCCAGTGAGGCCCCAAGCCCGATCAGCCTGACGCAATGTGCCGCCGTGGCAGCACTTGCCGATACCGGCGCGGCGGCGGCAGTGGCCGCTGTCATCGACCGGACGGTGGTCGTTCGCACCATGGCGGATTCACTGTCGATGGGAGGCGGTCCGTTCGGTCGCTGCGCCAATCCGCCCGCGACGCTGGCAGCGATGCTTGGCATCAAGGCGAAGACGCAGGTTTATTCGGTTACGGGCGGCGACCAGCCCCAAGCGTTGGTTGCCGAAGCCGCCGAGGCCGTTTTTGCGGGCACGGCCAACGCTGTTCTGATCGCGGGTGGCGAGGCGACGGCGGCGCTCAAAATGGCGCTGAAGCGCGGACTGGCGCTCGACTGGTCGGCCAGCACCGAAGGCGATTTCGAGGAACGCGGTCTCGGCATTCCGTTGCTGACGGCGTACGAAATCGCGAACGGCCTGGGGCTGCCGACAACGACCTATCCGGCATTCGAA
>JANNCK010000412.1:0-4812 GCA_031386545.1 Sphingomonadales bacterium | reverse complement strand
AGGTGTAGAGTCCATAGAGCACCACCCCCCACAGCACGCCGACAATCGCGGCGCGCGCCTCGACCCCCTTGAACGCCAGCCCGACAATGAACGCCGACAGGATCGGCATCGACGACAGACCGTTTAGTTGCTGCAACAGATTGATGATGCTTTTGGCGTTTTCGAACACCGGCACCAGCGCGATGCTCGTCGCGGTCAGCACCACCGATGTCACCGCGGCAAGCCGCCAGTGATTGGCGACAGGCCGGACAAATTTATCATGAAAATCAATAGCATATAGACCAACAGCGGCGTTCAGTACGGCGCTGGTATGTGCGATCACGGCAGCGGCGATCATCGCGGCGAACGCCCCCGACATCCACGGTGGCAGGACTTCGCCGACCAGCCGCCCATAGGCAGCATCATCAACATCGCCGAACAGTTTGAACGCGACGACCCCGGGGATGACGACAATCGCCGGAATAATCAGGATGCGGATGCACGCCGCCGCCAACACCCCCTTTTGCG
The DNA here is from genome assembly GCA_031386545.1 of Sphingomonadales bacterium. Lineage (GTDB taxonomy): Bacteria > Pseudomonadota > Alphaproteobacteria > Sphingomonadales > Sphingomonadaceae > Sphingomonas_O. Next base: position 4,305 of record JANNCK010000412.1, on the reverse strand, counting down.
CCTCGCGCACCGACGGCGCTGCCATCGCCTTTTGCGTAATCGGCTGGTTGGTCGACCAGTAATATATCTGGATAAAGATCATGCCGGTGAATAGGGTGTGGAACGGAATCGGCGAATCCTTGGCCCCGACCATCGTCAGCCGCTCGGCTGGCACCCCGCTCGATATGTCCCAACCGACCGCGTTGAGCGCCAGAACCACAACGAGCACCGCCACCGCTAGCACCCCGACTCCCGCATAGGTCTCCATCACCGCGACGGCACGCAGGCCTCCGGTAATCGTATAGGCCGCCGCAATGACGCCGAGGATCGCGGCAAAGACGATGATCGGCACATCGGTCCCGAACAATGTCTGGAGGAACAGCCCGCCCGAATACAGCCCGGCGGGCAAATAGATCAGGACCATGCCGAACAGGAACAGCGCCGACACCAATGTCCGGATACTGCCGCCGCCATAACGCTTTTCGAGCAGCTCGGTAACCGTCGTCACCTGAGCGCGGTAGTAGATCGGCACAAACACGAACGCTAGGATGAGCAGTCCGATAAAGCCCGAAATCTCCCACCAGGCGAGCAACAGCATCTGGTTGCCGTTCATGCCCACCAACTGGTCGGTCGAAAGATTGGTGAGCGTGATCGCGCCCGCGACAAACGGCCAGCTCAGCGCACCACCCGCGAGGTAGACATCCTTCGACGATCCGTCAGACCCGCGGGCCGCGCGTCGAACCGTCGCCCATGTCGCGAGCCCGATCAGCAGCGTGATGGCAAAGCAAACCCAAAGCTGCACCGCGCCCGCAGGTGCCCCCGAAATGGTCATGTGAATTACCCGCCCCCGAATGTGTTTTTGTTATCGGTGAGGAAGGTAGCAAATGGCGGCGGGGTGGCAAGGGTGTGACGCGACGACCAATTCATTCTCGCGAGCAAAGTCTGCGGCGCGCTAAATCGAAGGTACCAAAAAAATCCCCCCGACCTTTCACCCCGAATGGGGCGAACGATCAGGGGGATCAGATCACGAAAGAGCGATTAGACCAAGCTCAAGAGCTGCGCGCCTGTACGGCGCTGCTCCCTTAGTATTTCACTCGCACCCGCGCGTACCAGAAGCCACCGTTGATGCCGAACGGTCCACCCGAACGCGGGTAGATCTGGCCGTCGGCGAGGCTGTTGGTGATAGCATAGATCGGGTTGGTCGGCGACGCCGCAATCCGGTCAGGATAGGTGTTGAACAAATTGTTCGCCCCCAGAGTGAGCGTATAATGCTCGGCGAAGGTGTAGCTGACGTCGAGATCGGCGGTCACCTTGGCACCAAAAACCTGGCCAGGATAATCAACCGTCTGCTGCCACGAGCTGTAGTAATTCGCACGGGCGTTGAGCGAGAAGGCGCCAAGTTCCCAGCCTGCCGACAGATTGGCACGATGCTTCGGCGCAAGTGTCGAGACACCCGCGATCTGCGCCGGACTTACTGCGGCAGTCGAACGATCCACCTGACTGCGGTTATAGTTATAGGCGAGCGTTGCGTTGAAGCGACCTCCCCCGAGCTCGGTGCGATAGCTCGCCACGGCGTCAATGCCCTGCGTGGTGGTGTCATAGGCATTGGCGAAATAGTTGATGACGCCGCCTGGTCCGACTGCCGCGAGTGCAGGCTGTGCCAGGATGTTAGCTGCGGTCACCGTGAAATTCTGGGTGATCGTCAGACGGTTGGTCACCTTGATCGAATAGGCATCGACGGTGAAGGTCAAGCCGCTCGTCGGCTTCAGAATGAAACCGAGGCCGAAGTTGGTCGAGCGTTCAGGTGCCAGCGGCACCGCGCCATAGAACCGTGCAACTGCGCTGCCGACCGGATAGGTTCCTGTCTGGACCTGCCCGCCGCTGACAAAGTTCGTCGTCAGAATCTGCACATTGCTCTGCCCCGGCGACGGTGCGTGGAAGCCGGTGCCGACGGTACCGCGCAACGAGAACACATCGCTGAACCGGTACAGGAAGTTGAATTTGCCGACGACCGCACTGCCGAACGTGTTGTAGTTTTCAAAACGTCCGGCGATGCCGACGCTCAGCGCCTTGGTGATGTCAGTTTCGGCACCGGCATAAATGCCATAGTTTGACTGGCTGAACGTACCAGCCGCCTGCGGGCTGGTGCCGCCGTAGCCACTGGCTGCCGGTGACTGGTTGGCGGTTCCGCTCGGCGTGTAGACGCCCGGTGTGACCTGCGTGAACAGGGTCTGCGACGCAAACGGCCCTGCACCAAAGGACTGCACATCGCCGACCGTCGATTTATATTGCTCACGCCGGTATTCGGCACCCGCCGACAACGTGATCGGGCTCTCGAAGCCAGCTTCAAGCGGATAGGTAAGGTCGAGGTTGCCGTTGATCTCGCTCTGGATGAGCTTGCCGAACTCGAAGTTGCGCTGGCTCGCCGCGCCATAGGACGGGCTGACCGAGTCGGTCATCGACAGATCAGTCGAGTGGCGACCGAGCGAAGCCGACAGGTCATAGGTGAAGCCGGCCTCTGCCGTACCCTTGATACCGATAGTACCGAAGGACTGTTCGACCTTACCGATGAAGCGCGGCGTGAAGCCTGCCGGATAGACCGACGACAGTAGGAACGTATTGGTGTCGCGCACAAAACCACCTGCCGGGCAGGTTGCATTGCCTGCTGGGCACGGCGTCAGGAAGATAGGGTTGAACGCTCCATTTGCACCGGGCGAACGCGTTCCGGCAGTGCCGCCGCCGAGGTCGACGACGAAAGGAGTTGTTGCCGAAACAGCCGAGCGGAAATTGAAGCTCTGGTTGGCCGTGCTGCGCGACAGCAGTCCAGTGAAATACAGCTTGCTGTCCGGTCCGAGATCAACTGCCGCGTTCAGCATCAGCTTATAGCCATTAGCTGGCGAAGAACCCCAGATCTGCACAGGTCCAGGGAAGCCGGGCAGACGTGCCGCGAGGCCGGGATTGTTCGCTGCAAACTGCAACGCAATCGGACGCGTCGCGCCGCGGCTCGTCTGTCCGTCGTCGAACCATTCACCCGACAGGTTTGCAAAACCGATCGTGCCGAGCTTGATGCCGACATTGCCCGCAATCTGCTTGTTCTTGCCGTCGCCGCGATAGGTCTGACCATAGCGCGCCTGAAGCTCAACGCCTTCGTCATCGCGAATGCCGTAGTTGATGACGCCGCCGATAGCATCGGAGCCATATTGTGCGGTCGCGCCTTCACGCAGGATCTGCAGGCTCTTGATTGCAATCGACGGGATGGTGCCAATATCGGCAGCCTGCGCGCCATAGGACAGCGCAGTATCGCCACCGCTGTACACCTGAACCAGCGACGAGCGGTTGAAACGCTTGCCGTTAATCATGACCAAGATTTGGTCGCCGGGAAGGCCGCGCAGCGAGGGCGACCGAACGAAGGTCGAGGCGTCAGAAATTGTGTTCTGCCCGACATAGAACGACGGCACCAAGTTCTTGATGACATCAAGCATATTGCCGGCAGGCTGGGCGTTCAGCTCGGTCGCGCCAATGACGTCGATCGGCGAGGCTGAATCAGTGATCGAGCGGTCGGTACGCCGGGTACCGATAACAATGATGTCTTCACCCTTGGCAGGCTCGGCGGCGGCAGCAGCGGGCTGTTGCGCGAGCGCGATGCCCGGCGTCAGGACAGTTACCAGAACGGCTACGGTTGCGAGCAGTCCTCCGCGCAAAGCGGATTTCGAAGCTGATTTCATGTTAATGCACCCCCCGGCTATCGTTGCGGTCAGAATTATGCCTGCTGCAATCGATTTCGATCTTAAATTGGACGCTCTCCCGTGCTTTGTAAAGAGCCTGCCGAGCCTGACCGGCATTTCTATCGGGAATATTTGCAAATGTGATATTTTTGCTACTGTAAGAAAATGTCGTTTGAGACTATAGATATATATATTTATGAGATAATCCGTGTCGGTTGTTGTTCGATACTTACCATTTGATAATTTTCTAAACTATCAACGATTCGCACTCGGTCAGGTCCAATCACGATACCCCGCCACCATCGCCCGGACATCAACGCGCGCTTTCAGGCGCGCCGCGAGCAGCGCGGTCCCGCTGACCTTGCGCTGCACGAACAAGGTATCGACGGGCGGCAGATGCCAGGCATCGCGATCAGCGGCGATGTCCACCCCTTGATCCCGCAATACCCCGACAAAGGCGCGGTCACCGAAGTCAAAAGGGCCAGGCTTGTTCATCTCCGCGATCACCACATCGCTCATCCGGTCGATCATGGCGCGGTGACGCTCGACGGCGACAGTGTTGAGAAACCCCGCAGCAACGGCGGCGGCACGCGCCTCATCG
>JANNCK010000404.1:0-4638 GCA_031386545.1 Sphingomonadales bacterium | reverse complement strand
CGCCCATCGGACGGCCAGAGGATATGTTCGACGACCCGCATCTGCTGGCGTCGGGCGGATTGGAGGCCGTGACGCTCGAAGACGGGCGAGAGACGATGCTGCCCGGATTACCCATCGAGATGGACGGCGCGCGGGTGGGGGGCTGCGATACGCTGCCAGCACCCGGTCGCGATACACATGTTGTGCTCGCCGCGCTTGGTTATGACGACCAAGGCATTAGGGCACTGTTGGCGAAGGGTGGTATCGCCTGACTCCTACTGAGGTGACGACGGGAAGGGCCTTTACAGCGTCGCCCAATCCGACGCAGGGCAATCGGCGATCGTTCGGGGGTTCCGGTGGCTAAATCATATGACGTTCTGATCGTGGGGGCCGGGCACGGTGGCGCGCAAGCGGCGATTGCGCTGCGCCAGCGCGGCTTTGCCGGGTCGATTGCGGTCGTCGGCGAGGAACCCGAAATCCCCTATGAGCGGCCACCGCTGTCGAAGGACTATCTGGCGGGCGACAAGGAATTCGACCGCATATTGATCCGGCCTGCGACGTTCTGGACAGAACGTGAGATCGCGATGTTGACCGGGCAGCGAGTGGTAGCGGTCGATCCTACCGGGCACAGCATAACCACCGAGGCTGGCGACACTATCGGTTATGGCAATCTGATCTGGGCGGCGGGCGGCCATGCGCGGCGGCTGAGTTGTCAGGGGCATGACCTGACCGGGGTCCATTCGGTGCGCAGCCGCGCTGATGTCGACCGGATGATGGGCGAACTGGCGGGGACGACGCGCGTTGCCGTGATCGGCGGCGGCTATATCGGGCTGGAGGCGGCGGCAGTGCTAAGCAAGCTCGGCAAGCAGGTGACTGTGCTTGAGGCCCTGCCCCGTGTGCTGGCGCGCGTTGCCGGTGAGGAATTGTCGCGCTTTTACGAAGCCGAGCACCGCGCCCACGGCGTCGATGTGCGGCTCGGCACGATGGTCGAAAGCATCGCAGGGACGGACGGGCGCGCGTCGGGCGTCCGGTTGGCCGATGGCGAGGTCGTGCCGTGCGAAATGGTGATCGTCGGCATCGGCATCATCCCGGCAGTCGAGCCGCTGCTGGCGGCGGGGGCGCAGGGCGGAAACGGCGTCTGGGTCGATCTTGCCTGCCGCACAACGCTGCCTGACATATATGCCATCGGCGACTGCGCGCTGCACGAAAACCCTTTCGTCGGCGGGCAGGAAATCCGGCTGGAATCGGTGCAGAACGCGAATGACATGGCGACGACCGCTGCCAAGGCAATCACCGGTACGCCGGAATCCTACCATGCCGTTCCGTGGTTTTGGTCGAACCAGTACGACCTGAAATTGCAGACGGTGGGCCTGTCGATAGGGTTCGATCAGGCCATATTGCGCGGCGACACAACGGCGCGGAGCTTTTCGGTTGTTTACCTGCGCGACGGCCGCGTGATCGCGCTCGATTGCGTCAATGCGATCAAGGACTATGTGCAGGGCAAGGCGCTGGTCGTGAATGCGACGCGCGCCGACCCTATACTGCTTGCGGACGCCGGTGTTCCGCTCAAAACCCTTGTGGAGACTGCATGACCGACCAGCTGCGCGATGATTTCCGGCAGGCAATGCGGCGGCTGGCGACGACGGTAGCTATCGTCACGACCGGTAGCGGCGACAGCTATGCCGGGATGGCGGCAACGGCAGTCATGTCAGTAACCGCCGATCCGCCGACGCTCGTGGTGGCAGTCAACCGGACTGCCAGCATGTCGCCGATATTGGGCGAGCACGGCTGGTTTTGCGTCAACCTGTTGGCCGAACGGCATCAGGAATTAGTTACGGTTTTTGGCGGCAAAAAAGCAGGACAGGCACGGTTCGAAGATGGCGAGTGGATCATGAGTGCGGACATGCCACCAGTGCTGGCGGACGCTGCCGCGAGCCTGATCTGCCAAACGTCGGGCCGGTTCGATGTCGGCACCCACACGCTGTTCGTCGGCGAGGTTCGCGCGATTGCCAATCACCCGCAGATTGACCCGCTGATCTGGGTCGACGGGCGAATGGCCTCGGCAGTAACTGCCTGACCGGATCTTCGGCCTGACATGGGCTTCGACTCGTCGATGAAACCGAACCGCTCCCGATGCGTTCTTTGTGGCTAAAGGGGAATTGCGATGCGGGTTCATCACGCTCATTGGCCGCCGAATTTTCAGCCGCAGGGTTTGCGGGGTATCTATCGCATCGGCACGACAAACCATTGTCCCGGATGCGGGGGCACGCATTGGCATGTCGGGCGCAGTTCGGCGCAATGTGCCTCGTGCGCTGCCGCGGTTCCGTTCGCGGCGCTACGCCAGCCACGCGCTGCCTGACGGGGTTGCCGGTCGGCATTAAAGGTGCACACTCGCCATCTTGAGGCGAGGATTTTGCATGTTTGAAACGATTACCACCGCTGTCGATGATGGCATCTTTACCCTGACGCTCAACCGGCCTGACCGGATGAATGCGTTCACCCCGTTGATGATGCGCGAGATGTGTGCAGCGTTCGACTTGGCCGATGCCGACGACGCGGTACGGGCGGTGATCGTGACGGGCGCGGGGAAGGCATTTTGTGCCGGGGCGGACCTTGGCGGCGGTGCTGCGACCTTCGACTATGCGGCGCGCGGCGGGAAAGACGGCGTCGGGTCGCCAATCCGCGACGACGGCTCGGTGGACTGGGACCATGAGGGCGTGCGCGATAACGGCGGGCGGCTGACCTTGCGGATTTTCGCCTGTAAGAAGCCCGTCATCGGCGCGATCAACGGCGCGGCGGTCGGGATCGGAGCGACAATGCAACTGCCGATGGACTTCCGGCTGGCGAGTGACAGTGCGCGCTTCGGTTTCGTGTTCGCGCGACGCGGGATCGTGCCCGAGGCGGCATCGAGCTGGTTCCTGCCGCGTCTTGTCGGTATCGGACAGGCGCTCGACTGGTGCTATTCGGGGCGGGTGTTCGGCGCGGACGAGGCGCTGAAAGGCGGGCTGGTGCGTAGCCTCCACGCGCCCGAAGATTTGCTCCCCGCCGCGCGTGCGCTGGCGAAGGAACTCACGGCGGACAGCGCGCCGGTATCGATCGCGCTCACCCGTCAGATGATGTGGCGGATGATGGGTGCCGCCAGCCCGATGGACGCCCACCGCCTCGACAGCCGCCTCGTCTGGGCACGCGGGGGGATGGCCGATGCGAAAGAGGGTGTGGCCTCGTTTCTGGAAAAGCGTGCTGCGGTTTATCCCGACACGGTGTCGGGCGATTTGCCGCACTTTTCGCCGTGGATGGATGATCTGGAGTGGTGACGCCCATTTAGCTATTTCCGACAGGAAAACGCGCAAAATACGACTCGGGCGCGTCCGCGAAAAGTGGCAATTTTGCGTGCGTTAGCTTCCCTCGCTTCACCGGGTTCGATGGAGTTTTCTTGCAGTGTCAAAGAGCGGAGGGCAAACCGCCCCGTCGCGCAAGTTAAGCGAAGCCTGCCGTGTAGGACAGCAGTTCGTTCACGATTTGGACCGAAATAGGACCGGTTTGTCGCATGGCTGCTAGCGACAACAAAGCGGCGTTGCGGCCGCTCCGGTCGCTTGACCGAATGCTGCCACCCTTTTGCGTGCCGCTACCGTTCGCCGCACCTTCAACTGGATTATGTTGAGGTAGGTTTTGAGCTTTGGATTTTGCCGTGAAACCGCTCGCTGATAGCTTCAGGGTCGTGATAACAAGGGCTGCAAAACTTTACATTTGGTACAAATTCGAAATGCTCTAGACGACCTTAGGCCATTGGGGGGCTGTGGATGAGCCGGTTAGCGCGACGCGAGGCGAGTGAGGCTGCATGCCATGCTTCCTTGTTCGGCGGTTTCCAACTTAGACGAGCCGATGGCAGCGAGATTGCGATTGCCAATCGGCGTGCGCGGGTTGTTCTGGCCATGCTGTGCTTGCAAGCCGGGCAACCGATCGACCGCGACATTCTGAGCAAACTGTTGTGGCCGGGCCGTTTCGAGGCCCATGCCAAGGCGAGTTTGCGGCAATGCCTGCTGGATCTTGGCAAGTTGCTGGCACCGCTCAGCACCGATATTCTTGACGTGACGCGAAGCACGGTCACGCTTCATCCGGGCTTGATCCAGTCGGACTTGAGCGAGCTTGAAGGTGCATTGGCGCTGGGTGATCAGGTGAAGGCGACCGCGTTGCTGAGCGCCATCGGCATCCAGCCGATCCTCGACAACATGGACTTTGGCGATGCATTCAATCGCTGGCTTTCGCACTGTCGGCAGGAGGTCGAGAAGCGGCTTCATGCGGGCGTTGCGTCCGCGCTGGATCAAGCGGGCGATCCTGACACACATGCCAAGTTGCGAGCCGCATGGTCGGCGCGCGATCCCGGCGGTCCATCATCGACGGCCCCGGCAAGGGTCGATGGCAAGACCCGCATTGCCGTCCTGCCGTTCAAGTCGCTGGCGGCGAAGGACGGGCAGGACTATTTCGCCGACGGCATTGTCGAAGACATCATAACGGCGCTCAGCAAGTTCAAGAGCTTCGCCGTCATCGCGCGCAATTCCTCCTTCGTCTACAAGGGCCGCGCCGTTGATGTGCGGCAAGTGGCGCAGGAGCTTGGGGTCCGGTATGTGCTGGAAGGCAGCGTCCGGCGCTCAGGCAGCG
>JANNCK010000396.1:0-1848 GCA_031386545.1 Sphingomonadales bacterium | reverse complement strand
GCTGGCCGAAGAGACCGGCATCACCAAAGTCGTCGATCCGCTCGGCGGCAGTTATTATGTCGAAGCCCCTTACTTCCTTCTTTCGCCCCTTCGGTCAGTGCTCTCAACGCCGCCTGGCACACGTCGTCATCGCGCGCCGCCTTCGTCGCTTTCAAACGCGCGACCTGCCCTTCGCGGACCTTCACATTATCGACGTCGAGGAAATCGATGTTTTCCGCGTACTCGGGCCGGTATTTATTGACCCCGACGATGACGTCCTCGCCCTTGTCGACGCGGGCCTGACGTGCGGCGGCGGCTTCCTCGATCAGACGCTTGGGCATCCCCGACGCGACGGCCTTGGTCATCCCGCCGAGCGCATCGACTTCGCCAATGATCTTCCACGCCTGATCGACCAGTTCGCTGGTCAGCGCCTCGACATAATAACTGCCGCCGAGCGGATCGACGACTTTGGTGATGCCGGTCTCTTCGGCCAGCACGATCTGGGTGTTGCGGGCGATGCGGGCGCTGAATTCGGTGGGGAGCGCGATGGCTTCGTCGAGCGCATTGGTGTGCAGCGACTGGGTGCCGCCCAGTGTCGCAGCCATCGCCTCGACGGTGGTCCGGATGACGTTGTTATACGGGTCACTTTCCTGCAGCGACACACCCGACGTCTGGCAGTGGGTGCGCAACATTTTGGAGCGTTCGTCCTTCGCGCCCAGCCCGTCCATCACGCGGTGCCACAGCGTCCGCGCCGCGCGCAGCTTTGATACTTCCATGAAAAAGTTCATGCCGATGCCGAAGAAAAAGCTCAGCCGCCCCGCGAACGCGTCGATGTCCAGCCCGCTCGCCATGGCGCGCTGAACATATTCCTTGCCGTCGGCAATGGTGAAGGCGAGTTCCTGCACCGCCGTCGCCCCGGCCTCATGCATGTGATAGCCGCTGATCGAAATGCTGTTGAATTTCGGCATATTGGCCGAGGTGTAGGCGATAATGTCTGACACGATCCGCATCGAGGGTTCGGGCGGGTAGATATAGGTGTTGCGGACCATGAACTCCTTCAGAATGTCGTTCTGGATGGTCCCATCAAGCAATGCCTGCGGCACGCCCTGTTCCTCGCCCGCGACGATGAAGAAGGCGAGGATCGGGATCACCGCGCCGTTCATCGTCATGCTGACCGACATCTGGTCGAGCGGGATGCCGTCGAACAGGATCTTCATGTCCTCGACGCTGTCGATCGCCACGCCTGCCTTGCCGACATCGCCGACGACGCGCGGATGGTCGCTGTCATACCCGCGGTGGGTGGCAAGGTCGAAGGCGACGCTCAGGCCCTTTTGCCCGGCAGCCAAGTTGCGGCGGTAGAAGGCGTTCGAGTCTTCAGCTGTCGAAAAACCCGCATATTGGCGGATCGTCCACGGCCGGCCCGCATACATCGATGCTCGGACCCCACGCGTAAACGGGGCGAAGCCGGGCAGGCCGGGGTCAGCACTGTCTTCGGCGGTGTACAACGGCTTGATCGTGAAGCCCTCGGGCGTCGCCCATTCGAGCGATTTGCCCTTCACCTCTTTGGCGGCGAGCGCTTCCCAATCTTGACGGTCGATCATTTGCCCTCAAATACAGGTTTCCGCTTCATAAGGAAGCTTGCCGCGCCCTCCATCGCATCACCGGTACCACCTGCTAAACGCTGGTTCTCCGCCTCGCGCTGCATCGCCGCCGCATAGTCACCGTCCAGTGCCTCGGCCAAACCCTGCCGCATCAGGCCCAGCGCCATTGTGGGGCCAGCAGCCAAGCGTGCGGCAAGGGCGCGCGCCTCTTCGAACACCGCGTCGTCCGCGACCGACTTGTAGATCAGGCCCCATTCGGCGGCCTTGG
>JANNCK010000392.1:0-3917 GCA_031386545.1 Sphingomonadales bacterium | reverse complement strand
TGGCCCGACAGCATTTACATGGTGGTCAACGGCGCGGTGAAGTACGACGACATCGCCCATCTGCGCGAACATTTGCCCGACGACATCACGATCAACCACCTCGACGACCGCGCGCTGCTCGCGCTGCAGGGACCGAAAGCGTTTGAGGTGCTCAAGCGCCACACCACCGGCGAATGGCCGCTCGACGTGCTGGTATTTTTGACCGGCGGGCATTTCCGGATCGCCGGAGTCGATGCGTGGATCAGCCGCTCGGGCTACACCGGCGAAGACGGCTTCGAGATTTCGATCCCCGCTAGCGCCGCCGAACAGATTGCCGAGCTGCTGTGCGCCGAACCGGAAGTGAAGCCGATAGGTCTGGGCGCGCGCGATTCGTTGCGGCTTGAGGCCGATCTGCCGCTCTATGGGCACGATCTTGACCCCGAAACGACACCGATTATGGCCGCACTGGGTTTTGCGGTCGGCAGCAAGCGCCGCCGCGAAGAGGCGAATTTTCCCGGTGCCGCGCGTATCCTGAACGAGCGCGAGACCGGCTCCGCAACCAAGCGCGTCGGCCTGTTGGTCGAGGGGCGTCTGCCCGCGCGTGAGGGCGCACAAATTTACTGGCGCGACACGCTGGTGGGCAAGGTCACCTCGGGTGGCTTCTCGCCCTGCCTTCAGGCCCCCATCGCGATGGGTTTCGTCGATGCCGTTCACGCCACAATCAACACCTCGCTGGAAATCGACGTACGCGGCAAACGCTTGGCCGCCACGGTCGTTCCCATGCCGTTTGTTCCCCATCGCTATCACCGTAAAGGAGCCGCCTGATGCGCTATTTCACCCAGGACCATGAATGGATCGACGTCGCCGACAGCGGCGAAACCGCGACGGTCGGCATTACCGATTACGCACAGGGCCAGCTCGGTGACATCGTGTTCGTCGAACTGCCCGCCAGCGGCACCCGCGTGACCAAGGGCGGCGATGCAGCGGTTATCGAATCGGTAAAGGCTGCATCGGACGTTTACGCGCCGGTCAGTGGAACGGTCAGCGAGGGCAATCCCTCGCTCGAAGGCGAACCCGCGCTGGTCAACACAGCAGCGGAGACCGACGGCTGGTTCTTCACACTGGTGCTCGACGACAAGTCCGAGCTCGAAGGGCTGATGGACGAGGCAGGGTATAAGGCGTTCGTGGAGACACTGTAGCTCCTATTTGGGGACAGTCCCCAATTAGCGGCGAGCATATGAAATTGGGCGGGCAGCCGCCCGCTTATTGGGGACTGTACCCAAATAGGAGCTAAATCGGCAAATGCGCTACCTCCCCCTGACTGATCCCGACCGCGACGCGATGCTCCGTGTCATCGGCGCGCCCAGCATCGACGCGCTGTTTGTCGAAGTGCCCGAAGAAGCACAGCTGACCGGGCCGATCCACGGCCTGCCCGATCACATGCCCGAAATGCTGGTCGAGCGGCATTTTTCGGACCTCGCGCGGCGGAATAGCGCGGCGGCGAACCACCCGTTCTTCCTCGGCTGCGGTGCGTATCGCCACCACGTTCCCGCCAGCGTCGATCACCTGATCCAGCGCGGCGAGTTCCTGACTGCCTATACGCCCTACCAGCCCGAAATCGCGCAGGGCACGCTGCAGATGCTGTTCGAGTTCCAGACGCAAGTTGCGCGGCTGCTCGGCTGTGATGTTGCCAACGCCAGCATGTACGACGGATCGACCGCCTGCTGGGAAGCCATCGGCATGGCCGCGCGGGTTACAAAGCGAAAGCGCGCCATACTCTCGTCGGGCCTTCACCCGCATTATGTTGCCGTGGCCCAGACGATGGCGCGTTTTACCGGTGATGTCCTTGACGTCGCCAAGCCGGAATTGGTCGCCGAAACCGATGAAGCGCGCTTGCTCGCGACCATCGACGGCGAAACCTCGTGCGTCGTCGTCCAATATCCCGACATCCTTGGCCGCATCGGCGACCTGAGCGCGATTGCCGCCAAGGCGCATGAACACGGCGCGCTGCTGGTCGCGGTTGTGACCGAGCCAGTGGCATTGGGCGCGATCAAGTCGCCCGGCGAAATGGGTGCGGACATCGTCGTCGGCGAGGGGCAGTCGATCGGCGTCGGCCTGCAATTCGGCGGACCCTATGTGGGTCTTTTTGCCTGCAAAGAGAAATTCGTCCGCCAGATGCCGGGGCGGCTGTGCGGCGAAACGGTCGATGCGGAGGGGAAACGCGGCTTTGTCCTGACGTTGTCCACCCGCGAACAGCATATCCGCCGCGAGAAGGCGACGTCGAACATCTGCACGAACTCGGGCCTGTGCGCGCTGGCGTTCAGCATCCACATGACGTTGCTGGGTGAAAAGGGCTTGCGCGAATTGGCCGCCGTCAACCACGCCAACGCCTGTGTCGCGGCGGACCGGCTGGCGCAAATTACGGGCGTTGAACTGGTCAACACCAACTTCTTCAACGAATTCACGCTGAAATTGCCGAAGGAAGCGCGGCCCATTGTGCGCGCGCTGGCCGACAAGGGTGTGCTTGGCGGGGTGTCGCTCGGGCGGCTGTACCCCGACGACGGTGCCATAGAACACGGGCTGGTCGTTGCGGTGACCGAAACGGTGAGTGCGGAAGACATCGAGATATTTGCCACGACGCTGGCGGAGGCACTGGCATGAGCAATATCAATGCAAGCGGGTGGAAGCCCGAAATGGGCGCAACCGACAGCGGCGCAGGTGCGCCAGCGACGACGACAGGCAACCGCGCGCTGATGCTCGAAGAGGCGCTGATCTTCGAGATCGGCGGCAGTGAGACCTGCGGCGTCGATCTGCCGCCGGTTCCTGCTCATACGTCGCGGCTCGGCAGCCTGTCGCGCAGCCGTCCTATCGGTCTCCCCGGTCTGTCCGAACCCGAAACCGTGCGCCACTACACCCGCCTCAGTCGCCAGAACTACGGGATCGACCTCGGCTTCTTCCCGCTCGGCAGCTGCACGATGAAGCACAACCCGCGCCTCAACGAAAAAGTCGCGCGGATGAAGGGGTTTGCCGACATCCACCCGCTCGCCCCCATTTCGACAGTGCAGGGCGCGCTCGCGGTGATCCACCAGCTTGCCCATTGGCTGACGACGCTCACCGGCATGGATTCGGTGGCGATGTCGCCGAAGGCTGGCGCGCATGGCGAACTCTGCGGCGTGCTTGCGATCCGCGCGGCGCTTGAAGCACGCGGCGACGCGCGCGAAGTGATGCTGGTGCCCGAAAGCGCCCATGGGACCAACCCCGCAACCGCCGCTTTTGCGGGCTACCGCGTCGAAAGCATTCCCGCGCGTGACGGGCGCGTCGATACCGAAGCATTGATTGCCAAGCTTGGTCCCAATGTCGCGGGTGTGATGATTACCAATCCCAACACCTGCGGGCTGTTCGAACGCGATCTGAAGATTATCGCCGATGCCGTCCATGCGGCAGGCGGGTTCGTTTATTGCGACGGCGCCAATTTCAACGCGATCGTCGGGCGGGTTCGTCCGGGGGATCTTGGCGTCGATGCGATGCACATCAACCTGCACAAGACGTTCAGCACCCCGCACGGCGGCGGCGGGCCGGGGTCGGGGCCAGTGGTGTTCTCGGCGGCGCTCAGCCCCTACGCACCATTGCCGTTCGTCGAGAAGCAAGGCGACGAATACGCACTGATCGAGGAAGAAACCGCGCAAGACCATCACGTCTCGTCCTTCGGCCGCATGGTCGCCTTCCACGGGCAGATGGGCATGTTTACCCGAGCGCTCAGCTATATCATGAGCCACGGCGCAGACGGGCTGAGGCAGGTGTCGGGCGATGCGGTGCTCAACGCCAATTACATCTTGCGCAGTCTGGAAACCACGCTTGATGCGCCGTTCGCGGGCAGCGGGCCGTGCATGCACGAGGCATTATTCAGCGACGATGGCATGGCCGAGGGGTTCAGTACG
>JANNCK010000363.1:0-1965 GCA_031386545.1 Sphingomonadales bacterium | reverse complement strand
CATGCCGGTTTCCGTCAGGCCGGGGCAGAGCGCGTTCACCCGCACGCCGGTTTCGCTGAGTTGCTGGGCGGAGGTCTGGGCGAGGTTGATCACGCCCGCCTTCGACGCCGAATAGCTGGGGCCACCCGCGCCCGAACGGATGCCTGCGACGCTTGCGGTCAGGATGATCGACCCACCGCGTCCCTGGTCCCACATCCGCTTGCCTGCGTGCTTCACCATTAGCATCGGGCCGATCAAATTGACGCGCAGCACTTCGGCCATGTGTTCGGGTGTCGTTTCGAAAACGCCCTCCATGCCGCCCGAAATGCCTGCATTGGCGAAGGCAATGTCGATGCCGCCGTAGGACGAGATGGCGGTCGCGACCATTTTGGCGACATCGCCTTCGATGCCTGCATCCATCTGCATCGCGGTGACAGTGCCACCCGCTTCGGTGACCAGCTTGGCGGTTTCATGGACGCTGTCGGCCTTGTCGCCGATGACGAGCTTTGCGCCTTCCTGCGCGAACAGCAGTGCCGACGCGCGCCCGATCCCAGACCCTGCGCCGGTGATCACGGCGACTTTACCCTGCAAGTTCATACGACTGCACCTCCGTCGATCACCAAAGTCTGGCCGGTCATAAAACTCGACGCTTCGGACGCCAGATAGACCGCCGCGCCCGAAATCTCGTGCGGCTCGCCGATGCGGCCCAGACACGCGCTCGACGTCGAGTGCTTCAGATTTTCGGGATTTTCCCACAGCCCGCGCGCGAAGTCGGTTTTGACCAGACCCGGCGCGATGCAGTTGATGCGGACGTTGTGCGGGCCGAATTCGCGGGCGAGGTTGCGGCACATTGCAATGTCGGCGGCCTTGGTGATGCCGTACGCGCCGATGATCGGCGTGCCGCGCAGGCCACCGATGGACGAGATCAGGACGATCGAGCCGGATTTGCGTTCGATCATTTCGGGCGCGACCATCTGGATCAGCCAGTGTTGCGCCACGATATTATGGTCGAGCGTCTTGCGGAACTGCTCGTCGGTAATCGTCGCCATCGGGCCGTAGTGCGGGTTCGATGCGGCATTGCAGACGAGGACGTCAATCCGCCCGAATGCCACCCGCCCGGCATCGACCATCGCCTGCAGCGACTCTTTCGACGACAGCGACGAGGCAACCGCAATGGCGGCACCGGGATGCTTCGCGTTGATCGCGGCGGCCACCTCTTCGCACGGGCCGATGTTGCGGCTGGTGATCACCACCTTCGCGCCGTGATCCGCCATCTCGTGCGCGATGGCCTCGCCGATGCCGCGCGACGATCCGGTGATGATCGCGACTTTGCCCGCCATGTCGAACTGGCTCATGCGCCTGCTTCCTTTGCAAAATTCCACGCCCGTTCGACGAGATAGGGAATGCGTGTCGCCATTTCGGCGGCGTGTGCAGAGGATGCGGTGCCGTCGATCACGCGCTTCTTGATGCCCTGTACGATCGAGGCGAGGCGGAACAGGCCGAAGGCGAAATACCATTCGAGATCGGGCACTCCGTCACGCGCCGTGGCGGCGCAGTAGCGCGCGACGGCCTGTTCGAGTGTCGGGATGCCGAGCGCGGGCAGGTCGAGTCCGGCAAGCCCTGCGCGGTTGTCGGCGGGGGTCAGCCAGTTCATCATCAGATAGCTGAAATCGGCGAGCGGATCGCCGGTGGTCGAGAGTTCCCAATCGAGGACCGCAATCACTTTCGGTGCGGTCGCGGCGAAGATCATATTGTCGATGCGGTAATCGCCGTGGACGATGGTCGTGCGGGTTTGCGGGGGAATGGTGCGCGCCAGATACTCGATCAGCCGCTCCATGTCGGGCATCGTCTCGGTTTCGGCGGCGCGGTATTGCTTGGTCCAGCGGCCGACCTGCCGCTCGAAATAATTGCCGGGCTTGCCGAAGTCGCCGAGGCCAGCGGCGACGTGATCGACGTTATGCAGCGCGGCGAGCGTGTCGATCATCG
>JANNCK010000344.1:0-3073 GCA_031386545.1 Sphingomonadales bacterium | reverse complement strand
GCCGTGGATGCGCTCGCCAAGCAGCATCATTTCGCTCGCGCGGGCCTTGCCGATCAGCCGTGCAAGCATCCATGATGCGCCGCCATCGGGGACTAGCCCGATGTTGACGAAGGCTTGGAGGAAATAGGCGCTTGTCCCCGCGATACAGAAATCGGCTGCGAGCGCGAGGCTGCACCCGATGCCCGCTGCGGGGCCGGTGACCGCCGAGACGATGGGGACGGGCAGCCGCGACAGCGCGACCATCACCGGATTATAATGCTCCGTCAGCGCCTCATACGGTCCGGAGATCCCGCCGCCGCGTCCCTGAAGATCTGCCCCCGAACAGAACGCGCGGCCTTCGCCGTGGATCAGCACCGCGCGCGCGCCGTCGAGTTTCGCGATGGCGTTGCCGATCTCGTCGAACATCTGCGGCGGCGCGGCGTTCAGACGCTGGGGCCGGTTCAACGTGATGGTCAGGACATCGCCGTCGCGCGCGGTGCGGATCATTTCGTAGGTCATGCTCTCTCCACAATCACCGTCATGCTGAACTTGTTTCAGCATCCACCTCTCGCGCAGACGGCGGTTTCGGCGGATGGGTGGACCCTGAACAAGTTCGCAGGTGACGGCAAGTGCTTTACGTTAACGTCAATGATTCGGCGTTTCCATGATCTCGGTCAGCATCCCACCCATGTCCTTGGGGTGCACGAAAAAGATCAGCGTCCCGTGCGCGCCGATGCGGGGTTCGCCGAGCACCTTCTTGCCCATCGCGATGAATTCGGTGCGCGCCGCGTGGATGTCGGGCACCTCGAAACAGACATGATGCTGCCCGCCAAGCGGGTTCTTTGCGAGGAAACCATGGATGGGCGAGTCCGCGCCCAGCGGTTCGATCAGCTCGATCTGCGTGTTGGGCGTATCGACGAAACACACCCGCACGCCCTGCGCGGGCAGGTCGAACGGGTCGTGGATTTTAGTCGCCCCCATGACATCGCGCCAATGCGCGATACTGTCGGGGATCGAGGGAGTGGCGACACCGATGTGGTTGAGGCGGCCGAGGTTCATGGATTTGGCCTCCCCCTTGTCGCAAAGCCGCCACAGGCGAACATGAACTCAATCCCCATTGGCGTCGGCATATAAACAGTAACCTCCGCGTTGACGCTAGCGTTGGCGACTTCAACTTTTGATTTTTCTAGAATTCCCAGTGATTTAAGTATATCCAAAGAAACTGCCAGCTCTAGAAGTTCGGAGTCCATTGACGTGATTTCGATACTCCCATTTCGCGATTGAATACCGTAGTCATGTTCATCAAAATGAAAATCTAGGTGAGTCCGCAATCTCACTGACTCGATCACCATTGTCGAGCACACAATGTTCCGGATGTTCCATGCCATTGACCTGTAGCAATCAGCGCCAAGGTTGCTATTTGCTTCAAATTTTTCCGTAAACGTATCTAGATACTCGCTAACCGGAACGGAGATTTGTTCTCTGCCATTCGCAATTTCGTTACACAGGGTCCATCCGAAACTCGCACGTTCAGCACCAGTTGATCTAGAAAAATCTACTGCATCCTTCTTCAGTGTTTCATCGCCGATGAAAAATTTCTCTAATAATATTACCTCTCGATGGCCAAGTCTAGAGAGGATTGAGCTAAAAAAAGAAAGTCTACTGCTAAGAGCGCCATCAGTATTTACTAGGATGTTGGCCCACATTTCGGTGATTGAATCATGATCCTCCGAAAATGAACTTTCTTGGAAGAACTTCAGTAGAAACGCGGGGGGCAGCGGCTCAACATTGACGGTCGGGCTTGAATCCGCAATTTCAGCGGCGCGGCTGAAGATCTTCGACACTCTATCGGACACATAAACCCTGAGTGCATCTCCGATCGCTTCGGCGCTTCGACCGAGAACCTTGTCCAACAGCCAAGCTCCAGCGCCGACCCCGAATACGGCTACTCCAGTGGAAATGGGTTCAACCATCAATCAGCTCCTAAAGCGGAATATTATCATGCTTCTTCCAAGGATTCTCCAGCGTCTTGTTCCGTAGCTTCCGTAATCCCAGTGCCACCCGCCGCCGCGTCGAGTGCGGCATGATGACCTCGTCGATAAAGCCCTTACTCGCCGCCACGAAGGGGTTGGCGAAGCGCGCTTCGTATTCCGCCGTGCGCTCGGCGATCTCCTCCGGCGTCTTGCCACGGAAGATGATCTCGACTGCTCCCTTCGCGCCCATCACCGCGATCTCGGCGGTCGGCCAGGCGTAGTTGAGGTCGCCGCGCAGGTGCTTCGATGCCATCACGTCATAGGCACCGCCATAGGCCTTGCGCGTAATGACGGTAATCTTCGGCACTGTCGCCTCGGCGTAGGCGAACAGCAGTTTCGCGCCGTGCTTGATGATGCCGCTGTGCTCTTGCGCGACGCCGGGGAGGAACCCCGGCACGTCGACGAACGTCACAATCGGAATGTCGAACGCATCGCAGAAGCGCACGAAGCGCGCGGCCTTCTTCGATGAGTTGATGTCGAGGCACCCGGCCAGCACCATCGGCTGGTTGGCGACGATGCCCACGGTGCGCCCCTCGATCCGCGCAAAGCCGATCAGGATGTTGCCTGCGTGCGCCGGTTGCAGCTCGAAGAAATCGCCCTCGTCGACCGTTTTCCGTATGACTTCGTGCATGTCGTACGGCTGGGCGGCACTGTCGGGGATGATCGTGTCAAGCGAAGGCTCGATCCGGTCCCAGTCGTCTGCCGTCGGTCGCTCGGGGACGGGCGAGCGATTGCTTTCAGGCAGGAAGTCCATGAAATCGCGCGCGGCGAGCAGCGTCTCGATGTCATTGTCGAACGCAACGTCTGCCACGCCGGATTTGGTCGTGTGCGTAACCGCGCCGCCCAATTCCTCCTGCGTCACGATTTCGTTGGTCACGGTCTTCACCACATCGGGGCCGGTGACAAACATGTAGGAGCTATCCTTCACCATGAAGATGAAGTCGGTCATGGCCGGTGAATAGACCGCACCACCCGCGCATGGCCCCATGATGAGGCTCAATTGCGGGACGACACCGCTGGCGAGCACGTTGCGCTGGAACACTTCGGCGTAACCGCCGAGC
>JANNCK010000328.1:0-11021 GCA_031386545.1 Sphingomonadales bacterium | reverse complement strand
CCGATGAAATGGACGCCGCGCGGCTGCGGGCGGCGACAGTTGCGGCGATTGCGGCCCTGTCCGACCGACAGCGCGCAGCGATTGTGCTGACCTATTATGAAGAGGTTTCAAACCAAGTTGCGGCGGAAACGATGGATATGAATATCAAGGCATTCGAGTCGCTGCTGCTGCGGGCACGCGCCACGCTTCGCGTGGCCTTGGCCCCGATGGGGGAGGCAACTCAATGACCGACGCCCTTCATCTCGCGCTGGATCGCTTCGATGTGCCACCAATGGCGACGGGGCTGGCCGATCGGATTATGGTGACTGCAGCAATCCCAGCCAGCGCCCTCTTTGCCGCGCCGCGTCGTGACCGTCGTGGAATGTGGCGGCGCGGACGGCAGGTTTTCTTGGGCACGCTGGCCGTCGGTTTGCTCAGCGCAGGTGCGGTTGCGTCGGGCTTTTTGAGCAGTGTCGGCATCAACGTGCCGGTGCTGACGGCGATGCTGGCCCCAAAGCCGCAACCGGTCATCAAACCTGTTCGCCTTGTGCCAAAGCGGCCGGTCACACGCACAGTCATCATCGCGCCGCCCCCGCTGACCATCGATCCCGGACTCGCAATTCTGCTGCCGCGCCCGCTGCTCCCTGCCGAGAGAAGAGCATTGCGCGAGGAACGGCGCGAGCGGCGACAGGCGTTTGCGGCTGAATATCCGGTTGCGGCGGCGATGATCCGCGAACGGGTGCGTGAACAGTTACAACGTCGCGCCCTCGAACGGCGGCAGGCACTGATGGCTACCGGTATCGATCCATCGATTTCCGGTGCAAGCCCACTCGACCTCGCTGACCGTATTGCGCTGGCGCGGGCAGCGCGCCGGGACCGGCTGGTTGCCGAAAAGATGATCGACCGCCGCATTCAGGCTCGCGAGGCAAGGCTGGCGGAGAATCAGATCTCTGGAACCGGTGTCGTGCCGTCGCAGCAATGGGGGCAGCAACTGACATCCGAGGCCCGTGCGGCACGGCGCGAACGCTTTCAGCAAATGTCACCCGAAGAACGCACGCAGTTTCGGGACCGGATGCTTCAGCGCCGTGCCGCGCGCCTCGAACGGCAGCGACAAAGCGCGGATCAAGCGCCGGTTCCGCTGCTGAATCCGGATGCCAGAGAATAGGGGCACAGGTTTTAAGGGTTAAAGTTCGGTGGCGGACGGCTTTGCGTGTCCGTAGCCGTGATGGTCGGCCGGGTGAAACTACATCCCCGTACCCGGTCGACCGTCAAGTTTTGGCTAAGCGGTCGGCGCGCAATCACTGGTTGGGCAGGCCTTGTGCAACAGCCACGCCAGCCATGCCGAGACAAGGCACATCCCCGCCGTCATGATGAACTGATCGACTGCGGATACGCCAGTGGCGCTGAGTCCCACGGCAAGACCCGACCCGACGACCATGCAGCCTGCATTGACAAAATTATTGGCACCAACGGTTCGCGCGGTTTCGCTTTTGGGCACAGTCGTTGTCAGAAACGCATAGAGCGGTACGACGAACATGCCCCCCGAAACGGCAATAGCGAGCAGGCACGCGAGCAACAGCGGCGCGCCGGGGTGCGCGGTGAACTGCCAGAAATCCAAGAGCTGCCCCGCCATGCTGTCGGTCCATGCCTTGGCAATAAAGTGGAACGCAAGGATGAATGCGCCCATCAAAATGACACAAACCGGTGCAAACCGCGCCGATACTTCGCCCTTCAACAATCGGTTGATCCAGATTGACCCGATCGCGATGCCGATTGAAAATATCGCAAGAAACAGGCTGGCAACGCTCTTGTCGGCATGGAGTATGTTTTTCACAAGTGGCGGAAACTGGACGAACAGCACAGTCCCGATCATCCAGAAAAAACTGATCGAAATGATCGCCAGAAACAGCCGCCTGATTTTCATCGTCGCAAGCACCAGCGTGTAGGACGCGCGAAAAATGTTCCAATCGATCCGGTGATCGTCACCAACGGGCGGCGCTGATGGCACTTCGCGACCGGCAAACCAGCCGATAATTGCCAGCACCAAAACGCCTGCGGCAGCGACCTCATGGCTAAGAAATCCTGCGACAATTGTGCCAGCAAGGATCGCGATATAGGTTCCGGCTTCGACCAGTCCCGTCCCGCCCAGCACTTCGTCGGGTGCCAGATGCTGTGGCAAAATCGCATATTTAATGGGGCCGAAGAACGATGAATGCACACCCATCGCAAACAACGCGATCATCATCAGCGGGATATTGCCGACCAACAGGCCCGCGCCGCCGACGATCATGATGCCGATTTCGGCGGTTTTAACGATCCTTACCAATCGCGCCTTGTCGTACGCATCGGCAATCTGGCCGGCGACTGCCGAAAGCAACAGGAACGGCAGGATGAAAATTGCCGACGAGACGCCGCTGAACACTTCCTCCTGCTTCGGATCGTTATAAATATTGTAGATCACGAAGAGGACCATCGCGTTCTTGAACAGGTTGTCGTTCATCGCGCCAAGGAATTGCGTGACGAACAGGGGCAGGAAACGACGCTGGTTCAACAGCGCAAGCGACATCTGCATAGGGTGCGAACAATCCTGTAACGACGTGCCGGTTACGACAACTTTGGGCCATAGCGGCCTTTGCGCCTGCGTCCAATGCCGGTTAGAGGGTCGTTCCGTGCTCAGTCTACCCAATCTTCTCACCCTGTCACGCATCGTTACGGTGCCGTTGCTCGTGGCGCTGCTGTGGTATCCGGGCTGGGAGCTGGGCTATGCGCTCGGCTTTTCGCTTTACTGCCTGATGGGCGTGACCGATTATTTCGATGGCTATGTGGCCCGCGCACAGGGTACCGTATCGAAACTCGGCCAGTTTCTTGATCCTATCGCCGACAAAATCATGATTGCGGCGGTGATCTTGATGCTGGTCGGCACGCGGCACGAGGCGGCGTCGATCACCGGCATTCACCTGATCCCCGCGCTCGTCATTCTGCTCCGCGAGATCGCGGTGTCTGGCCTTCGCGAATTTCTTGCCGGGTTGCAGGTTTCGCTGCCAGTGTCGCAGCTCGCCAAGTACAAAACCACGTTCCAGATCGTGGCGCTCGGCGCGCTGATTCTCGCAGGCGCGGTGCCGCACTTCGGCTGGGTGAAAGACGTCGGTCTGGTGTCGCTTTGGGCGGCGGCGGCGCTGACCCTGCTGACCGGCTGGGACTATCTGCGCGTCGGCCTGAAGCACATGGACTGAACGCTGTGGTGACATTGCTCTATTTCGCTAAAATCCGTGAGGCGGTGGGGATGGGCGAAGAACGGATCGAACTGCCCGACAATGTGGCAACGGTTGCCGATCTCGCCGATTGGCTCGCGGCACAGCACCCGATTTTCGCTGACCGCGACCGGCTTCGCGTTGCTGTTGATCAAGTCATGGCACGGTTCGACACCGACATTAGCGGGGCAAGGGAGATCGCTTTCTTCCCGCCGGTAACGGGCGGATGATTACGGTCCGCGTTTCGCCAGACCTATTCGACACGGGTGCAGAGATTACCGCGCTCGGGCGCGACGGCATGGGCGCTGTGGCAAGCTTCACTGGTATTGTGCGCGGGGAAGCCAGTGGGGGCCTCACAGCCCTGACCATCGAACATTATCCGGCCATGACCGAGGCGGCATTACGCGCGCTCGTCGATGAAGCGGCGGCGCGCTGGTCACTCGGCGGGGTCACGTTGCACCACCGTGTCGGGCGGCTCGCCCCAGGTGACCCCATTGTTCTGGTCGCCTGTGCCAGTGCCCACCGTATTGACGCGCTGGAGGCCTGCGCCTTCCTGATTGACCGGCTCAAAACCGACGTCCCGTTTTGGAAACGCGAAAGCTTTGCCGACGGCCGGGAAGTATGGGTTGAGGCGCGCGGCAGCGACGCCGTGGCGGCGGCGCGTTGGGGCTAGGCCAGCGCGCGGTACAGCCCGTAGACGCTGACGACCGTCAGGAGAATTCCAACCATAATCATCATTGGTCGTGCCGGGATGTGGCGGGTGATGAACGACCCGAGCGGTGCCGCGACGACACCGCCGATCAGCAGGCCGACAACCGGTGTGGTCAGATCCCTGATCCCCAGCGACAGCAGGTAGGTAACCGACACTGCGACGGCGAGGACAAATTCGGCGGTATTGACCGTGCCCACGGTCATGCGCGGGCTGTTGCCCTGAATTAGCAGGTTCGAGGTCACGACCGGTCCCCAGCCGCCGCCGCCCGTTGCATCGAGGAAACCGCCAATCGCCCCGACCGGCTCGACAATCCGTGCGCGGCGTTCGCGGCTGATCTTGTACCCGATCCCGCGCCAGAAAATGAACAAGCCAATCAGGACGAGGTAGCCAAGTACGAACGGGCGCGCGAACTGGGAATCATTCAAATGCAGCTGTGACAGCAAAAAGGCGCCCGCGACGCCCCCCGCGACGCCAGAGGCCGCTAGTCGCCCGAACAATTTCCAGTCGACATTGCGGTGCAGGATGTGGCTGGCCCCGCTGACTCCACCTGTGAAAACTTTGATAACATGGACATAGCTTGTCGCTAGTGCGGGCGGTATGCCGAGCAGGAGCAGGGCGGTCGTGGCAATTACCCCGAACGCCATGCCCAGCGCACCGTCGATTAACTGCGCGGCAAAGCCGATGGCGATGAACGGCAGCAATGCTTCGAAACTATGGGTGCCGATCCAGCTCATCCTCCCTGTCTGTCGCACCGCTCGGCAGCCCGCAAGCACAGAAGTATTCACCGCTGCGAAAGCCTAGCTATCTGGAGGGGTTTGCAAGCCAGACAGAGGGTTCCTAGATTAACGTGTGAAACAGGTGCCAGGGAGGCACAATATGTCCAACGGTCTCATTGCCTATCTCGACTCGATCAAGGCGCGCGATCCCGCCGCACGGTCGCGCTGGGAAGTCTTGCTTTATCCTGGCGCATGGGCGGTGGCGTTTCACCGGCTTGCACACTGGCTGTATATCGGCGAGCTGTTTTGGGCGGCGCGTTTCGTCAACCACATCGGGCGGTTCTTTACCGCGATTGATATTCACCCCGGGGCCAGGATCGGGCGCAACTTCTTCATTGACCACGGCTTTACGGTGATCGGCGAGACGGCGGAGATCGGCGACGATGTCACGATCTACCAGTGTGTCACTTTGGGCGGCACCAACCCCGCCGATGGCGTTGCCGGCAAGCGCCACCCGACGATTTCGGACGGCGTCATCATCGGGTCGGGCGCGCAAGTGCTGGGGCCGATCACCGTCGGCCTGCGCGCCCGTATCGGCGCGAATTCGGTGGTGACCAAGGACGTGGCGGAGGGCGCAACGATGGTCGGCATTCCTGCGCGCTCGACCTTGATCGAGGCGAACAGCGGCTTCGTCCCTTATGGCACGCCGTGCAGCGAACGCTTTGACCCCGCGACACAGCAGCTCGAAATCCTGAAGTGCGAAGTGGAAACGCTGCGGACAAAGCTGGCAGCTTATGTCGAGGAGCGGGAAGAAGGACGGAAGTCGGCTTGAACCACTTGCCGTGATGCTGAACTCTTTTCAGGGTCCAGCTCTCCGTAGGAGCCGCCGATCTCACGGAGGGGTGGATGCTGAAACAAGTTCAGCATGACGCAGTCTCTCCTAAACCCGTAACCCTGTCCCCTCCGGTAACCCGGCCATCAGATTGAGGCTTTGCACGGCGGCGGCGCTGGCCCCCTTGCCGAGGTTGTCGAGCGCCGCGACGAGGCGGCACTGACTGCCGTCGGCGCTTCCGAACACAAATAGCTCCATTCCGTCGCGTCCGGCCATGTGCTCGACAGTCAGATTTGCGTCGTCGAACGTCGTGACGCGGACGATGGCCGATCCCTCGTAAAACCACGCCAGCGTGTCGCGGGCCTTGGCCGGATCGACCCCGAACACCGGGACATCGACGATCATGCCGCGGTGCGTCGCAGCGACGGAGGGCGCGAACAGCGGCGGATAGGTCAGGCCGCCATGGACCTGCATTTCGGGGACATGTTTGTGCGCCAGGGTCAGCGCATAGGTGCGCCACGCGGTCGGAGCAGAGCCATTTTCAAATTCGGCAATCATGGCCTTGCCGCCGCCCGAATACCCCGACACCGCATTGCAGCTGAGCCGTGTGTTTGCGTCAATCAAACCGCCGCGCACCAGCGGAGCAACCAGCGCGATGAAGCCGGATGAATAGCAGCCGGGGTTCGAGACGCGCCGCGCGTTTGCAACGGTATCGCGCCCGACAACCTCGGGAAAACCAAATACCCAGCCTGCCGCTGTCCGGTGCGCGGTCGAGGCGTCGATAACGCGCGTTGCCGGATTGTCGATTAGCGCCACAGCTTCACGGGCGGCATCGTCGGGCAGACACAGGATGACGACATCGGCAGCGTTGAGCGCGTCGCGACGTGCGCCCGCGTCTTTGCGCCGGGTGTCGTCGAGCGTGATGCGGTCGAACTCAGGCCGTCCCGACAAGCGGGCCTCGATTTCAAGGCCAGTCGTGCCTGCCGCGCCGTCGATGAAAACGCGGGTCATGGCAGATCGAGCGCCGAAGCGGCAACATAGCCAATCGTGCCCGAGGCATCGCCGCGACCCCAAGCCCATTCATGACCGAGGTCGATCAAGTAGAAGGCGTAGCCCGCCGCGAGTGTCGCCACCGGATCGCTGTGGGTGTCGGGTCGTGCGTAGACTGCAGCCGCAGTATGCAGCTTGACGGCCATCGGCTCGACATAGTGTTGCGCGAAAATACGGTCTGCCACGGTGATTTCGGCGAGATCCCGGCGCACAGCATAGCGGCCGGACTCGAGCACCACCGACGGGCCGGTGAGGCGAAATTGCTTACGCGGCGGCGCGGCGGCTGTGTTCACCGCTGACAAGTCGTCCGAATTCGCCAAGAAAATCTGCCCCTGCCTGCGTTGTTGCGACGAAAATATTCCGCCGGTCGTGTTCGTCACGCTGGCGCGCCAGATAGCCCAGCGCACCCAATTTGTTCAAGGCGCGCGTGATGACCGGTTTCGAAACATTGAGATCGCGGGCCAAGCCGCGCACGGTATGGGGACCCTGTGTCTGGTAGACGACCATCAGCAGCGCCATCTGGCGGTTGGTGAGATCGGGATGGCCGGACCGCACATAGTCCAGCAGGGTATTCATCCAGTCAGTAATTATCGAACGGGGCACGGTCGTTTCCTTCCCGCCTACCTTATTGGCTGGCGCTTGATCGAAACTGAACGTGCGAGGGGCGAAACGGTTGCGTCGGCGTCGATCAAGCGAAGCGCGACTGGAGCATTACCCATATTGCGCGGAGGCCGAGCGCCTCGCCGCCTTTGGGACGGCCGGGTTTCGCGGCGGGGCGCCATGCGAAGGTGTCGAGGTGGAGCCACGGCGTGCCCTCGGGGACAAAGCGTTGCAGGAACAGCGCCGCGGTGATCGACCCGGCAAAGCCGCCGTCGGGGGAATTGTTGAGATCGGCGATGTCGGATTTCAGCATCTCTTCGTACCCTGCGTGGAGCGGGAGCCGCCACAGGGGATCGTCGGTCGCGAGACCGGCTGCGAGTACGGCGGTTGCGAGATCGTCATCGTTGCTGAAGGTCGCGGGGAGATCAGGACCGAGCGCGACGCGGGCGGCACCAGTCAGCGTAGCGAAGTCGATGATCAGCGCGGGGTCACCTTCACCAGCCTTGGTCAGGGCATCGCCGAGGACCAGTCGCCCCTCGGCATCGGTGTTGGCGATTTCGACGGTCAGGCCCTGGCGGCTGGTGAGTACGTCGCCGGGGCGGAAGGCATTGCCGGCAATCGCATTTTCGACGGCGGGGATAAGCAGGTGCAGCCTGACCGGGAGCCGCGCGGCCATGACCAGCCGGGCAAGCGCAAGGGCATGGGCCGCGCCGCCCATGTCCTTCTTCATCAGGCGCATTCCCGAAGACGGCTTGATGTCGAGGCCGCCGCTGTCGAAACAGACGCCCTTTCCCACGATGGCGAGGCGCGGGTGCGCGGGATTGCCCCATTCCAGCTCGATCAGTCGGGGCGCGAAATCGCGGGATGCTGCTAATCCGACCGCGTGGATCATCGGGTAGCCGGTTTCGAGTTCACCGCCGCGAGTGACGACGAGCGTCGCGTCATAGGCCTTGGCAAGCTGTGCGGCTTCGGCTTCGAGCTGTGGTGGCCCCATATCGGCGGCAGGGGTGTTGACCAAATCGCGAACCAGCGCGACGGCTTCGGCAATCTGGACGAAGCTCTCGATGCGGGCGGGTTCGTCGCTCAACAGGACGCGCGGGCAGGTGGCCTTGTCGTCTTTTTTATAGCGGTCGAACCGGTATTGGGCGAGCAGCCAGCCGAGCGGTGCAGGGCCGGGCGAACCGCTGGCGAGACGATACGCGCCCTCGGGCAGGGTCTCGGCGAGTTTTGCAAGGCACCATGACGAGAAATCATCAATGTTGGCGACCACCGTGACCACCGACCAGTCATCGGCGTCATCGCCCGGCAGGATGGCGCTGGCATAGCCAACCGGTTTCAGCTTTTGCGCGGCGGCAGCTGCGCGCGCGCGGGGCGGCTGCGCGGCAAGCCACGCGTCGAATCCCTGCTTGTCGGTGACATGGATCGTTCGGGCAGACTGGCCTTTGTCGGGTTGGAGGAGCGCGGCGAAGTCGGTCATGCTGGTACGCCGAACAGGTCGTGGTCGTCGGCGTCCTCGATCTTGACGGGGACAATGTCGCCTTGTTTCAGACCACCAGCGTCGCGGAGGAAGACATTGCCGTCGATCTCGGGGGCGTCGGCCTGCGAGCGGCCCGTCGCGCCGCTGTCGGCATCTACTTCGTCGATGATGACGTCGAGAGTGCGACCGACTTTTGCGGCCAGTTTTTCGGCGCTGATCCGCGCGGTCAGTTCCATCAGGCGGGCGTAGCGTTCCTCTTTGACGGCTTCGGGCACGGGATCGGGCAGGGCGTTGGCAGCGGCACCCTCAACGGGTTCAAAGCGGAACGCGCCGACGCGGTCGAGTTGCGCCTCGGTCAGCCAGTCCATCAGATATTGGAAATCGGCCTCGGTTTCGCCGGGGAAGCCGACGACAAAGGTCGAGCGAATAGCGATGTCGGGGCAGATTTTGCGCCAGTTGTGGATGCGCTCCAGCACCTTGGCTTCGTTCGCGGGGCGCTTCATGCGCTTGAGGACCGAGGGTGCGGCGTGCTGGAATGGAATGTCGAGATACGGCGTCAGCAGCCCTTCGGCCATCAGGGGGATGACCTGATCGACGTGGGGATAGGGGTAGACGTAGTGGAGGCGGACCCAGACCTTGTTGTCGGGCGTGCCGAGGCTGCCGAGTTCGCGGGCCAGATCGGTCATGTGCGCGCGGACTTCGCGGCCGTGCCAGTCGCGCGGCTGATGCCGGATGTCCACGCCATAGGCCGAGGTGTCCTGCGAGATCACCAGCAACTCGTGGGTGCCCGCCGCAACCAGCTTTTCAGCCTCGCGCAGGATAGCGTCGGGGCGACGGCTGACGAGGTCGCCGCGGATGCTGGGGATGATGCAGAAGGCGCAACGGTGGTTGCAGCCCTCCGAAATCTTCAGATAACTATAGTGGCGCGGGGTGAGTTTCAGGCCGCTGTCGGGGACGAGGTTGAGGAACGCATTGGCGGGCATCGGGGCCGCTTCGTGGACCGCGCCGACGACGGCCTCATACTGGTGTGCGCCGCTGATCGCGAGGACGTTGGGGAAGCGCGCGCGGATCATTTCGGCCTCTTTGCCGAGGCAGCCGGTGACGATGACGCGGCCATTTTCGGCGAGTGCCTCACCAATGGCTTCCAAGGATTCCTCCTTGGCGGAATCGAGGAAGCCGCAGGTGTTGACCAGCACGACGTCGGCCCCGGCATAGTCGGGCGACAGGCCGTAACCGTCAGCGCGCAGCTTGGTCAGGATGCGTTCGCTGTCGACCAAAGCTTTGGGACAGCCGAGCGAAACCATGCCGACCTTTGGCGGTGTGGGGAGAATGGTTGCCATGAAGGAATGGGCGCATAGCGGGAAAGTGGTGGTTGCGCCAGATGGCGACTTCGGGCATCGCGACGCACCGCGATAGACGCGGGCCGCATCGGTGCGGGCGATTAGCTCAGTTGGTAGAGCGCCTCCTTTACACGGAGGATGTCGGCGGTTCGAGCCCGTCATCGCCCACCATGGCCGCACTGCATGGTTACTGTGGTAAAACGAACAATGATCGTGTGCGATATGTCACAGACGTGCGGTCCGGCGCGTGGCATCCCATCAAAACCGTTCGGTGAGGTATGCGATCCTACACTACCGAGAGGGGGCCTTGCCGGGAGTATTCGGCAAGGCCTTTTTCTTGCGCGGCTGCGTTCAGAACAACCGTCCCGTGGTTCGCAGCAGATGCGCGGTACGGATCGCCGCATAGGTAAGTAGCCCGATGGGTCCGAGCAGGAAGGTTAGCGCCAGCGGGACGACCATCACCCAGTGCGGGATGCCAATCTTGCCTGCGTCCTCGACCTCCCACGCGCCAGTGAACAGGTCGAAGGCGAGGAAATGCGTCCAGCCGAGCATGACATTGCCCGGCATCGAGAACAGCGCGGTCACGCCCGCCAGCGTCGAAAAGTCGCCGCCCGCTACCGGCTGGGTGATCGTGAACATCTGAACGACATAGGCGAGTGCGAGCAGGCCGGACATGATACGCGCGGTGCGGATGAGCGGGGTGCGGGCGAGCGGTGCAGCGAGCAACGCGATCCAGCCCGCGAGGGCAAGCAGCGAGCAGAGGCTGAAGATGCGTTCCAAATTATTCGCGAGGTCCATCATTTGTGCTCCGGTTGAAGGGGTGTCGGGTTCACCCGAAGCACCAAAAACAGTGTTTCTTTCCCGTCATTTTCGCAAAAGCGGGAACCCATTTCTCTCCAAATCGACTTGAGGTGGATTGCCGCTTTCGCGGGTAATACGCGTGAGGCACCGAACTTTTGGGTGCTTAGGGTGAACCCAACAATCTAAAGTTCGCGAACCAGTTTCACGGCGTTGGCCGCCCAAGCGGGGTCGGTAACGACCTGTTGCTTGCCACCAGGTTCGAG
>JANNCK010000212.1:0-5923 GCA_031386545.1 Sphingomonadales bacterium | reverse complement strand
AATCCGCCGGATATTCGATCGACCGCTGCGGTTCGCTAAACCACTTCGGTCCCGCCTCGGTCATGTGGAAACAGTCCTCGATGCGGACACCGAACTTGCCCGGCGCATAGATGCCGGGTTCGTTCGAGAAGCACATGCCGGGCGCGAGCGGCGTCGTTTCGCCATGGACGAGGTTGACCGGTTCATGGCCGTCCATACCGATCCCGTGGCCGGTGCGGTGCGGGGTGCCGGGCAGCTTGTAGCGCGGGCCATAGCCCATGCGTTCGTAGGCGCTGCGGACCGCATCATCGACCGAACCGGCGGGCGCGCCGAGCCGGGCAGAGGCAAAGGCGATGCGTTGCCCCTCCTGAACCTGGCCGAACATTTTGGCCTGTTCGGCACTCGCGCCGCCGAGCACGAAAGTGCGCGAGATGTCGGACTGATAGCCGCCGACGGTGCAGCCGCAATCCATCAGGATGATTTCGTTCCGGACGACCCGCTGAGGCTTGCCGCTCCCGTGTGGATAGGCGCTGGCCTCGCCAAGCAAGACGAGCGCAAATTCAGGCGTGCCGCCAAGCGCCTTGGTCGCCGCCGTCATGAGTGCGCCAATATCGACCGGGGTCATCCCCGGCTCGATGCGCGGGACGGTGTGGGCATAGGCAGCGACGGTCACATCCGCCGCCGCCTGCATCAGCGCGATTTCCGCCGACGTCTTGATCATCCGGCAGCCGCGCACAACCGGGTCCGCCGAGACGACCAGTCGCGCATCGGGCAGGACGCGGGCGAGGCCATTGCTCACGAAAAAGCGTGTTGTTTCCTCGATACCGATCGGGCGTTTGGACAGACCACGCGATTTGAGGAAAGCGGCGACCAGCGCGACGGGGCTTTCGTCCTCCTGCCAGACGCGGACTTCGGCAGGGATGCCGAGCGTCTCGCGGATCGAGGGTTCCTCGAAGAACGGCGTAACGATGCACGGCGTCCCCTCGACCGGAATGACGACACAGGTCAGCCGCTCACTGCGCCACCATTGCACGCCGGTGAAATAGTCGAGGCTCGACCCCGCCTCGATCAGGATTGCGCCGATACCGTGGGTGCGCATCAGGCCTTGTGCCTTGGTGATACGCGCGGCGCGTTCGGCGGGGCCGATGCGGGCGACCTTGCCGGTGATCGAGGTCAATTCGGGTGCGGCGGCCCATGCCGGGGTCCACGCAGGAAACGCGGCGAGGGCAAGCCCTGCCCCGCTTGCTGCAATCATCTGTCGTCGATCAATCATGTCGCTTCCCTGTTTCTCGCCCGATTGCGAACATAAAGCGCGGCGAGTTCGCGCACCAGCTTGGCGGCGAGAAGCGCGGTAACGCCGGTCGGGTCACGCGGCGGGCAGAGTTCGACGATGTCGGCCCCGACCAGTGGCGCGGTCTGGCGGTCGAGCACCGCAAGCACCTCGCGCACCGTCAACCCGCCGGGTTCGAGATGCGCGACACCGGGGGCAACACTGGGGTCGAAACCGTCCAAATCGATGCTGATGTAAAGCGGCCCGTCGAGCACCGGTACTGCTTCGATCGAAAACGCGCGCATTTCGATGACCTCAACGCCGAAACGTGCCGCCTGTTCACGACAGTGGCGGTTGAGCGTGCGGATGCCGACCTGCACGAGGCGTTTGGCATGTCCGGCCTCCAATATGCGTGCAAACGGCGAGGCATGGCTGCGCGGGTCGTTGGCGTAATTGTCGTAGAGATCGGGGTGCGCGTCGAAATGGAGGATGCTGAGCGGGCCGTGCCGGGCGACAAGCGCGGCGACGACCGGCACGCTAATCGCATGGTCGCCGCCGAGTACAAGTGGCATCGCGTTCGTTGCCATCGCGTCGATGACGGCGTCAAACAGCC
This sequence comes from Sphingomonadales bacterium, assembly GCA_031386545.1. Taxonomy (GTDB): domain Bacteria; phylum Pseudomonadota; class Alphaproteobacteria; order Sphingomonadales; family Sphingomonadaceae; genus Sphingomonas_O. The sequence continues at coordinate 4,061 of JANNCK010000212.1, read as the reverse complement.
GCGCGTCGTCAGCGGGCGTCGAGGCGAGTGTGTCGGTGAGCGGCAGGTCGCCCCGGTCATCGATCCGCACATCGCGACCGAGTTCGATACCTGATTCGGCAGAGGCATTGCCGTGATCGCTGGCGAGTGCCGCCCGGACCGCAGCAGGTGCCGATGCGGCGCCACGGATGAAGGAGGAGTGGCAATCGGTTGGCGCGCCGATCAACGCAATGACCGGTATTAAGACTGACGTCATGCCGTCGCGCGCCACAGCCAAGCCGACGCGGGGAAGCGGACGTCGCCATCCTCGACATGGCCATCGAGCCAAGCCTTAAGGCGGGGTTCCATCGCTTGGCGCGCCGCCGCGTCGAGTGTTGCGATATAGCGCGCCGCTGGGCCGATCCGCATGAAAAAGTCGAGTGCATCGGCGACCGGATCTTCTCCGGCACCCGCAACGTAGCGATAGTCGATCCGTTCGGGCGTCGCGTCGCGCCAACCCGAGGCATTGAGTATCGCGTGCACACGCTCGGCTTCGGCAAAGGCGAATGGCCCGGGGGCATATGGATCAACAGGCAGCGGCGCGCCGATCAGTTCGGCAATCTCGCTGGCCCAGAGGTTGTCCGCCCGGGCGGCAAAGCAGCTGAAAGCGAGCGGGGCGGTCGGGGCCATGAGACTACGGAGGTGCGTGAACGCCGCGACCGGATCATCAAAGAACATCACCCCGTGACGCGAGAGCGCGGCATCGAAAGGCGCTACGCCATGCCAGCTACCGGCATCCCCGGCGGCGAAGGAGAGATTGGCTTGCCCTTTGGCCCGTCCCTGCGCCACTGCGACCAGATCGTCGGAGAGATCGAGGCCAGTCACATCGAGGTCGGGCCGTTCGCTCGCTAGCCGCAACGCAGTTTCACCCGCACCGCAGCCAATATCGAGGATATTGCGCCGTATCGTAATGGCGAGTGGTGGTAGGGCGCTGCTGATGGCTTCGACGAGATGGCCAGTCAGCCCGGCAAAGCTGCGGTCGGTACGGACCCATTCGGCGGCCCAGCTGCCGCCGACACGTCCACGCCATTCTTCGCCCGCCAGATTTTCGACCGAGGCCCCAACTGAATTCATCGCTGCTGCTCCCTGTTAAGGGAAACGCCTAACACAGATTATCCGTGAGGGACTCTAGTCAGTGACCCATACCGCAAGCTCGCAGCCGCCGGGTTCGCGGAAATGAAAGCGCCGTCCGCCGGGGAAAGCGAAAATATCACGGGTCAGTTTCGCTCCAGCGGCGATAACATCGCTGCGCGCCGCTTCGAGATCATCGACGCGAATGACCGCAAGCGGGGCGGCGACCGCCTCGTCGGGCGTGCTGTCCAAACCAATATCGACATCGCCCGTCGTGGTCGCCGCATAAGTCGGCCCGAACTCGGTCAGCGTCCAGCCGAACGCGGCCTCGAAAAAGGTCTTCGAGGCCGCGCAATCGGACACCGGAAATTCGACGTAATCGAGGCGGGCTTTACCCATGACTTAAGCGTCCTCGTCGGCCGAAGGGCCAACCATCAGCTCGTCGGCAACATCGTCGGTCTTGCTGCGGATCGCCTTTTCGATGCGGTCGGCGATTTCGGGGTTTTCGGTCAGATAGACTTTCGAATTCTCGCGGCCCTGCCCGACGCGGATCGAGTCATAGCTGAACCATGCACCCGATTTCTCGACGATCCCCGCCTTGACGCCGAGGTCGAGGATTTCGCCGACCTTCGAAATGCCCTGCCCGTACATGATGTCGAATTCGACCTGCTTGAACGGTGGCGCGACCTTGTTCTTCACGACCTTCACCCGCGTGGTGTTGCCGACAATGTCCTCGCGGTCCTTGATCTGGCCGGTGCGGCGGATGTCGAGGCGGACGCTGGCGTAGAATTTGAGCGCATTGCCGCCAGTCGTGGTTTCGGGTGAGCCGTACATCACGCCGATTTTCATGCGGATCTGGTTGATGAAAATGACGGTGCACTTCGACCGGCTGATCGAGCCGGTGATCTTGCGGAGTGCCTGCGACATCAAACGCGCTTGTAGCCCCACATGGCTGTCGCCCATTTCGCCCTCGATTTCGGCGCGCGGGACGAGGGCTGCGACCGAATCGATCACCAGCACATCGACCGCGTTCGAGCGGACGAGCGTGTCGCAAATTTCGAGCGCCTGTTCGCCGGTGTCGGGCTGTGACACGATCAGTTCGTCGATGTTGACGCCGAGCTTCTTGGCATAGACCGGATCGAGCGCATGTTCGGCGTCGATGAACGCGGCAGTGCCGCCCGCCTTTTGTGCCTCGGCAATGGCGTGCAGCGCCAGCGTGGTTTTGCCCGAGCTTTCCGGCCCGAAGATCTCGACAATGCGCCCCTTGGGCAAACCGCCGATGCCGAGCGCGATATCGAGCCCCAGCGAACCGGTCGACACCGCCTCGATCTGCATCGCTTCGCGGCTGCCCAGCTTCATCGCCGAGCCCTTGCCGAACGCGCGATCGATCTGCGCGAGCGCGGCTTCCAGAGCGCGCTGCCGGTCGGTGGGTGCTGCCCCAGAAGTCCCTGTTGCCATATCGCCGCTGATTACCTTGAGCTGAGCCGCCATTGCCGTTCCTCCTAACCGGTCGGCGCATCGGGTCAACGCGCCATTTCGGTCGTGTATCGCGTTTGTTCCTATGGAACAAGAGGGGAACTGTTTTTTTGTTTGCGTCGAGGCGCAGGAAAACCAGATGATCGGGCGTCGGGATTTAACCCGGAAACGAGCGCGCCACCTTGCCTACACCTTCTATTACGTAGCGCGGGCCCGGTCCACGCTCGGCGGCCCTGTCGTCAGGATTGCTGAGCGCGCATTTCTTGAGCGACAAACATCCGCAGCCGATACAGCCGTCGAGCTTGTCGCGCGTCCGCTCAAGGATCACGATCCTCTCGTCAAGCATTGTCCGGATTGCGCGACTGATTTTACCCCAATCGGTGGCGTTCGGCGTTCGACCATAGGGCAATTTATTTAGTTCCGCAGCGATTAGCTCGATTGAAAGGCCGAGATGCTGAGCGATGCGAATGAACGAAAGGCGACGGATATCCGAACGCAAAAACCGTCTCTGCCCCCCTGAACTGCGAAACGGCGCAATCAACCCCTTCGCCTCGTAGAATCGTATTGCCGAAACCGAAAAGCCGGTTCGCGATGCCAATTCTCCAATCGCAATAACATTATCAGCGTGCATCATACCGACCCCGGAACAATTGTCTTGACCTCAATCTAGGTTGAGGTTGCACAGCAGCAGTGTCAACCGAGAATTCGATTCGCAAGGGGATATTAGATGGCACTGAATTTTATCGAGCACGTCAACATCACAGTCAGCAACCCGGAGCGCACGGCAAAAATGCTGATTAATCTGTTCGATTGGCACATCCGCTGGCAAGGCAATGCCGCCAAGGGGGGCAACACCATCCACGTTGGGAACGACAAATTCTATTTGGCCGTTTACGCCCAGAAACTTGGGTGCGAGGAATTCGCAAATCACAAAAAAGGCGCACCACTTAATCACATTGGTATCGTGGTCGACGACCTTGATGACGTCGAGCGCCGCGTTCTTGAAGCAGGGCTAATCCCTTACAGTCACGACAATTACGATCCGGGCCGCCGGTTCTATTTTTTCGACGGCGACGGTGTTGAATATGAAATCGTCAGCTATGGATGAACGTCATCACCGACCGACTGCCGGGCCATCGATCCCGGGAAAGTCGCACTGGACGTCGCGTCGCTGGTTCGCCGAAATTGCCAAGGGGATGTTGGCACTTAATGGCTTCCGGGTAGATTCGGACCGGAAGCCATAGCTACAGACCAGTTGACAGGATAATTCGCGATGCGTCGGTGCAAGCGAGTTGTGACGAGGATTTTCGCCAAACTCGCAAGGCGGTCGAGCGCCTCGCTCCCGCGCGTGAAACTCTTGCGCTTATTCGAGCAGGCCCCACCTTGTTACGACAACGTCCGGGTGTTTCGCGCGAAGGTGCAAAGGGTAGGAAAAGACGCGAAGGAGGATGGGGCTTCGACAGGCTCAGCCAAGGCGAGTTGGTTCGCACTTTCAC
>JANNCK010000211.1:0-7708 GCA_031386545.1 Sphingomonadales bacterium | reverse complement strand
GCCACGCTAGGCGGCACTTCCATTATTGCGCGTGCGGTCGATGCATTTGGTGACTTGCCGGTGTTTGTTGTGGTCGCTGACGGGCAGCAAGGCGCGCTCGCCGTCGCCCTAGGGCCGCGTGAGGTTGCGGGCCTCGTTACTGGCGGAGCGACACGGCAGGACTCGGTGCGGAACGGGCTGGCCGCGATCAGTGATACCGGTGGGTTCGACAAGGTGCTTGTACACGATGCAGCCCGCCCGCTCCTGCCTCGTGCCGTGCTTGATGATTTGATCGCCGCGCTCGTCACCTATGATGGCGCGGTACCGGTGTTGCCGGTCGCGGATACCTTGGCGCGGCGGGCAGAGGGCGCTCCGACAAGCTCAGCCCTCTCTTCAAGTCTCGGCGCAACCGTCCCCCGCGACGCGCTTTACCGCGTGCAAACCCCGCAAGCGTTCCGCATGGATGCCCTCATGACGTCACTTTCGCGCTGGACTGGCGAGGCCGCAACCGACGAGGCGCAGGTCGTCCGCGCCGCCGGGTTTACAGTCGCAACGGTCCCCGGAGACACGATGCTCGACAAGATTACCCACCCCGCCGACTTTGCCCGTGCCGAAGCGATGCTGGCCAGCCGCATGGTCTCGCGCAGTGCCAGCGGGTTCGACGTGCACAGACTCGAACACGGCGAAGAATTGTGGTTGGGCGGTGTGAAGATCGACCACACGCACGGCCTGTCGGGGCATTCGGACGCCGATGTTGCGCTCCATGCGATTACCGATGCCGTGCTCGGTACGACCGGGGCTGGCGACATCGGCAGCCATTTTCCGCCGAGTGACGCGCAGTGGCGCGGGGCATCGTCCGACCGTTTTCTGGCCCATGCCGCCAGCCTGGTCGCGGCGCGGGGTGGCATTATCGATTTCATCGACCTGACACTGATTTGCGAAGCGCCCAAAATCGGACCCCACCGCGAGGCGATGCGGGCGCGGATTGCGGAAATCTTGCAGCTTCCAGCATCGCGGATTAGCGTAAAAGCAACGACAACCGAACGATTGGGTTTTACAGGGCGCGGCGAGGGTATTGCTGCCCAGGCCATCGCGACGGTTCGTATGCCGGAGGATTTGTGAGCGAGACGACTGAACCCGGTACCCCCGAGCAAAACGGCGTGCACCGCGATTACCTGTTGCCCGACGTGCTGGTCGACACTGCGCGCCGTGTGATCGAGGCGAACCGCGCCGCCGGACGAACCGTGTCGGTCGCCGAAAGCTGCACTGGCGGGCTCGTCGGCGCGGCACTGACCGAAATTCCCGGTTCATCGGATGTCCTGCTCGCCAGCATCGTTTCCTATGCCAATGAAGCGAAAATCTCTTTGCTCGGCGTCGGTAATGACATTGTCGAGACCTTCGGATCGGTGTCGGTCGCGACCGCATGGGCGATGGCGCGCGGGATGGTCCAGCGCAGCGGCGCCGATGTCGCCGTCGCGATTACGGGAATCGCCGGTCCCAATGGCGGAACCGAGCGAAAGCCGGTCGGGACCGTAATCTTCGCCAAGGCAGTACGCGGCGGCAATCCGGACGATATTGTCGCGGAAAAACAGCATTTTCCCGACAATGGACGCGGTGGGGTGCGCCTTCAGGCGGCGCTGTGTGCGCTCGAATTACTCATGCCGGACGAAGCGCCGTAAAGGACATCGGCACGGGTTTCGAACGCGCCGATCATCTTGCGAAGGGCCTGGTCGAATACCTGTCCCGCGATCGCTTCGAATAACCGGTTGCGAAACGCGAAATCGACGCTGAAATCGACGATGCAGCCGGTCGGCGTCGGCTCGAACGTCCAGTCATTCGTGAGATATTTTAACGGCCCGTCGACGTACTCGACATGGATCGTGCGCGGACGCGATTTCACCACGCGCGAAGTGAATTTCTCGCGCAAGGATTTGAAGCCGACAATCATATCCGCGATCATTTCGGTTTCACTGTCCGAACGGATCCGAACGGCGGTCACCCACGGCAAAAACTCGTGGTAGCGGGCAACGTCGGCGACGAGGTCGTACATCGCCTCGGCCCCATAAGGCAGGCTACGCTTCTCGTGATGGCGCGGCATCAGCCGAGTTTTGCGCCAAGCTTTGAGTCGCGCGCCGCCTTGAGCTTCGCGAAATCATCGCCCGCGTGATAGCTGGAGCGGGTCAGCGGCGTCGAGGCGACGAGCAGGAAACCCTTGGCCCGCGCAATCGCCGCATAGGCGCTGAAGGTTGCGGGCGTCACAAACTCCTCGACTTTCGCGTGGCGCGGGGTCGGCTGGAGATATTGGCCGAGCGTGAGAAAATCCACATCGGCGCTGCGCATGTCGTCCATCACCTGATGAACCTCCATCCGCTGTTCACCGAGGCCCATCATCATGCCAGATTTTGTAAAGATCGTCGGATCGTGGCGTTTGACGCTTTCGAGCAAGCGCAGCGAGGCGTAATAACGCGCGCCGGGACGGATCGTCGGGTACAGGCGCGGGACGGTTTCGAGGTTGTGGTTATACACGTCAGGACGCGCAGAAATAATTGATTCCACAGCGGCTTGCGACTTGTTTCTGAAGTCCGGCGTAAGGATTTCAATGGTTGTATTCGGTGTGGTCCGCCGCAATGCTTCGATCAATTTGACAAACTGCGACGCGCCGCCGTCAGGAAGATCGTCACGATCGACCGAAGTTACCACGATATGTTCGAGACCCAGTTCGGCGGCGGCATCGGCGGTGTGTTGCGGCTCCAGCGGATCGACGGCGCGGGGCATACCCGTCTTTACGTTGCAGAAGGCACAGGCACGGGTGCAGGTGTCACCGAGAATCATCACCGTCGCGTGCTTCTTGGTCCAGCATTCGCCGATGTTGGGACAAGCGGCTTCTTCGCACACCGTGGCAAGGTTGAGGCGGCGCATCAGTGCCTTGGTCTCGGCAAACGCGGCCCCCATCGGCGCTTTCACCCGAATCCAGTCAGGCTTGCGGGGACGCAGTGGCGTAATTGCAGGGTCGGCTTCGCTCATGGCGTCCAGATAGCGATGCACGCGCCGTCTTGCCACCCCCCGCCCGATGTCGTTACGGCCATCCTATGACTGACCGGATGATCGAGGGCTACCGCGCCTTCCGCGAAAAGGAATGGGTGCGCGAACGTGCCCGCTGGGAACAACTGGCGAGCGGCCAGAGTCCACGAACGATGATCGTTGCGTGTTCGGATAGCCGCGTCGATCCGACGATCATTTTCCAGGCTGTGCCGGGCGAAATGTTTGTCGTGCGCAATGTCGCGGCGCTCGTTCCCCCTTTCGAAGTCGGCGGCGGACGGCACGGCGTGTCGGCTGCACTGGAGTTTGCGGTCACGCAACTCGAAGTCGCCGAGATCATGGTCATGGGGCACGGTGCCTGTGGCGGCTGCGCGGCGGCGCTGTCGCGGACCTTCGAACATGCCCGCGCGGGCGAAGGCGGTTTTATCGCGCATTGGATCGACTTGCTCGACGAGGCCCGTGACCGGGTGACAGCAGAGCACGGCACGGGGCCGGAAGCCCAGCGCGCACTGGAGATGGAGGGGGTGAAAGTCAGCCTTGCCAATTTGCGGACGTTCCCGTGTATTCCGGTGCGCGAGGCGGCAGGGAAGTTACGGCTGCGCGGGAGCTATTTCGCGCTGACCGAGGGCGTATTATATGTGCTCGACGAGGCGACGGGGGAATTCAGCGCGGCATAGAGGCGGTCATGCTGAACTTGTTTCAGCATCCACCTCTCAAAACAGGCGGCGGCTCTAGCAGCGGGGTGGACCCTGAAACAAGTTCAGGGTGACGGCTCTTCAGGCCGTCAAATCTCCACCTGGCTCCCCAGTTCTACCACGCGGTTCGTCGGGAGACGGAAAAACTCCATCGCGCTTTCCGAATTGTTGAGCATCCACGCGAACAGTTTTTCACGCCAGATTGCCATGCCCGGCCGTGACGACGGCAGCAGCGTCTGGCGCGCGAGGAAAAAGCTGGTGTCCATCATCTTGAACGCGGGGCCGCAACCGGTCAGGCGGGCGAGCGCAGCGGGGACGTCGGGCTCCTGCATGAAGCCGTATTTGACGACGAGCCGGTGGAACCCTTCGCCCAGATCTTCGAGGCGGCAGCGCGTGTCTTCCTCGACAAACGGCATGTCGGCGATCTTCACCGTCAGCAGAATCACCCGGTCGTGAATGACCTTGTTATGCTTGAGGTTGTGGAGCAGCGCGTGTGGCACGCCGTCCGACGCCGACGTCATGAATACGGCCGTCCCGGTAACGCGCGTCGCCGAGCTGGCGGCTGACTGAATGAACACTTTCACCGGCATCGCTGCCTCGCGCAGGCGCGCGATCATCAACTCGCGGCCCTTGGCCCAGGTGGTCAGCAGCACGAAAATAATCGCCGCGACCAGCAGTGGCAGCCAGCCCCCTTCCGGAACCTTGATGAGGTTCGAGGACAGATAGGCACCGTCGATAATCAGGAAGGTGCCGGTAACGAGATAGACCCGCCATTTCGGCCAGTTCCAGACCTTTGCCGTCAGCACGCCGATCATCATCGTCGAAATGAACATCGTGCCCATCACCGCAATGCCATAGGCGGCTGCCAGATTGCTGGATTTCTGGAAAGTCAGCACAAGCAGCAAGACGAGAATCATCAGTGTCCAGTTGACCACCGGCACATAGATTTGCCCATAGGCACTGGCGCTGGTGTGCGTGATCTTGAGGCGCGGCATCATGCCGAGCTGGACCGATTGCTGAACGACCGAGAACGCGCCGGTAATCATCGCCTGGCTCGCGATGATCGTGGCGAGCGTGGCGAGAATGACCAGCGGCAGGCGGAATTCTTCGGGTGCCATCAGAAAGAACGGGTTCGACGCCGCCTCGGGTACGCGCATCAATAGTGCCGCTTGCCCGAGATAGTTGAGCATCAGCGCGGGCAGAACAATCCAGATCCACGCCGCACCGATCGGCTTGCGGCCGAAATGGCCCATATCGGCATAGAGCGCCTCAGCCCCGGTGACGGCGAGGACAATCGAGCCGAGCGCAAGGAAGGCAAGCAGCGGATCACTTTGGAAGAACATAAAGGCATAATAGGGCGATAGCGCGTAGATGACGTCGGGCCGCTGGACGAGCTGGACAATGCCGAGCACCGACAATGTCGCGAAATAGACCAGCACAATCGGGCCAAATAATTTGCTGATCGTCTCGGTCCCGCGCGACTGGACCATGAACAGCCCAACGAGGATACCGACCGCAATCGGGAGAACGAACCCGCCAAAGCGCGGATCAACCACCGTCAGACCCTCGACTGCCGAAAGGACCGACATGGCAGGGGTAATCATCGCGTCGCCGAAGAACAGCGCTGTCGCCGTGACCGCCAGCAGGACGAGCAATCCAGAGCGTTTTCCACCGCCGGTCTTGCGCGTAATCAAGGCGAGCAGCGCCATGCTGCCGCCCTCGCCTTTATTGTCGGCCTTCAGAACCAGCATGACATATTTGACCGTGACGATCAGCATCAGCGACCAGAACACGAGGCTCAACACGCCGAAGACGTGAAGCATATCGACCGGCAATGGATGATGGCCGCGAAAGGTTTCCTTCATAGCGTAGAGCGGTGACGTACCGATGTCGCCGAAGACAACGCCGATGGCCCCGAGCGCAAGTTTGGGCAGGCTGCCCCCGATACGGTGTCCTTCGTGATTTTCGTCGTCGGTGTGCGGTTGCGCGACACTGGTTTCGGTGCTGGTCATGGACGGGTGAACCCAGACTCTCTGCCGAAAAACCGGCGGCCAAAAGTTCGGCAAGACGCCGGACGCGCGCCCCTAGCACCGTGCAGGGGGGCACGCAATCGGGACAAATGCCCTGAGTGATGTTACGGGCCGCCGCAACATTGTTACTCAATGATTCGACAGGAGAAGCGAGATGCGCGTCGGTGTTCCCAAGGAAATCAAGAACCATGAATACCGCGTCGGGCTGACCCCGGCATCGGTGGCCGAACTGACAGCGGCGGGGCACGAGGTCGTGATCGAGGCGCTGGCAGGGAACGGCATCGATTTCAGTGACCGCGACTATATGGATGCCGGCGCGCGCATTCTTCCCAACGCCAGTGAAGTATTCGCCGCTGCTGACATGATCGTGAAGGTCAAAGAGCCGCAACCTGCCGAAATTGCGATGCTACAGGCGCGGCACACGCTGTTCACCTACCTCCACCTTGCTGCCGACAAACCGCAGGCGGAGGGCCTGATGAAGTCCGGCGCGACCTGCATCGCTTATGAGACGGTGACGTCACGCAATGGCACCCTGCCCCTGCTCAAGCCGATGTCAGAGGTCGCCGGCCGTATGTCGGTTCAGGTCGGCGCGCATTATCTGGAAAAAGAACAGGGTGGTCGCGGAGTGTTGCTCGGCGGCGTACCGGGCGTAGCCCCGGCCCGGGTGGCGATTCTTGGCGGCGGCGTGTCGGGGGTCAATGCAGCGCAAATGGCCGTCGGCATGAGGGCCGATGTGACAATTTATGACATTAACAATGACCGGTTGGCCGAACTCGACATGTTCTTTTCGAGCCAGATCAAAACCCAATACGCCTCGCGGGCGGCAATTGCGGCAGCGGTCGAGCGCGCGCATCTGGTGATCGGCGCGGTGCTGGTCCCGGGTGCCGCCGCGCCAAAGCTGGTCACGCGCGAGATGCTGAAAACAATGAAGCGCGGGTCGGTGTTGGTCGATATTGCCATCGACCAGGGCGGCTGTTTCGAGACGTCACGCCCGACAACGCATGACGATCCGGTGTTTATCGAGGAAGGCGTCATCCATTATTGCGTCGCCAACATGCCGGGCGCGGTCGCGCGGACATCGGCGTTTGCGCTGAACAACGCGACCCTGCCGTTTGTGGTGCGGCTCGCCAATCTGGGGGCCGAGGCGGCGATGGCGGCGGACCCCCATCTGGCGGCGGGGCTCAACGTGTCGGGCGGACAGATTCGCCACAAGGCGGTGGCGGACGCGCTCAACCTGCCGTTCGTCGCCTAAAACCGGATCTGGCTAAAACCGGATTTGTACCACGGGCGAAGGTGTCGCGCGCGGGACCAATGTAACCGATCCCCGTGGTGTATCCGGCGCGGGGAATTCGGTTTCCGCCAGAATTGGTCCGTTGAGCAACATGTCATGCGCGAGGCGCACGACCATGCGCGCGCAGATCAGGCGGAGCGAGTCGTCGGTGGGCCAGCCGGCAACTTCCTGCCCGACCAGTGCCGCAAGGCCGGTCGAGCACGTCCCCGGCGGGTCGCCGCGCACCGCAAAGTCAAAGGCAATAAGGCTGTGCACGGGAACCGCCGTGTCGGTCCAGTTTGCCAGCGCGGTTTGAAGCTGGCCCGCGTCAAGCACAATGCCGGAATGACTTAGCGTCAGCTGTGCCCCGGGCGCGTCATTCAACAACGAAAGCGCAACCGTCATCAAGGTGCGAAGCCCCGCAATAGTGTCCGTGCCAAGCGGCAAAGCCGCTCGCGACAGAACGAGCGATGTCGTGCCGACATCTACTCGACTCTCGATGCCGGGAGTGGCATTAGAATCCAGTGGTCCCGTGCTTGACCAGGGTGCGATCGTCACGGTCAGCCCGACCGGATCGCCAATCGGGGCGAGGATGGTTTCGTTCATGGAATGTTCTGATACCATGATTTGGTCCGTAGCGCCGTCAGTTGCATCCGAAATGGACCAGATTGACGCCAACCGGCTGTGCAAATCTT
>JANNCK010000157.1:0-3812 GCA_031386545.1 Sphingomonadales bacterium | reverse complement strand
CGATCAGATGCTTCATCTTGGGATGGTCAGGCCGCCCGAAGCGCAGCGCGTTGAGATTGGCAATCGGGCGCGCGCCCATCGTGAACACGTCGCGCAAGATGCCGCCGACGCCGGTCGCGGCACCCTGATAGGGTTCGATATACGAAGGGTGGTTGTGCGACTCCATCTTGAAGATCGCCGCCTGCGGCTTGCCTTCGGGGCCAAGCCCGATGTCGATGACGCCCGCATTTTCGCCCGGACCGCAGATCACCTGCGGACCTGTGGTAGGCAGTTTTTTCAGATGGAGACGGCTCGATTTATACGAGCAATGCTCCGACCACATGACCGAAAAAATGCCGAGTTCGGTGATATTCGGCTCGCGCCCCATCGCGTGCAGAACGCGATCATATTCTTCGGGAGAGAGGCCGTGCTCGGCGACGATTTCGGACGTGATAGCGATGGTTGGATCAGTCATGCGAGGCCCTGTAGCGACCTGTTCTCATAATCGCCACGATCCTAATTGGGGACAGTCCCCAATTAGCGCGCAAACAATTGATCGTTCGCCTGCACACCAGTAAACGCTAATTGGGGACTGTCCCCAATTAGGAGGTCCGATGCCCCGAACTTCGCGGATCGTCGTCCCCGGCGTCGCCCATCATGTGATTCAACGCGGCAACCGTCGTCAGACGCTTTTCTTTGGCGACAATGATCGGCGGACTTATTTGCAAACCCTTACCGTGAATTGTGTCAGGCACAGCGTTTCATGTCTCGCATGGTGCTTGATGGACAACCATGTTCATCTGGTCCTCGTCCCGCCCAGTACCGATGCCCTGCGCGCTGTACTGTCGAGCGTCCACACGTCGCATTCGCAGCGTATCAACCGGATGCAGGGGTTATCCGGCCATGTTTTTGAGGGGCGCTACAAAAGCTATCCGATGGACGACGCACACATGATGATTGCAGTTCGCTATGTAGAAAATAATCCTGTCGCAGCCAAGTTGGTCCAACAGGCAGAGGATTGGCGGTGGTCGAGTGCACGCGCGCACCTCGGTTTGACGCGCGACAATTTGACCGACAGTTCCATATTGCCCCCTCATGTACCCAATTGGCGAGCGATGCTGCAAGGTGGACTTGAATCGTCAGAGCATGATTCCCGCGTCGAGGCAGCTCTGCTCAGCGGTCGCCCGTTAGCGTCAGAGTCATGGTTATCTGAACATGGCTTAGCGCCGCATATCGTCGGTAAGCGAGGGCCTAAATTTCGATCATCTCAGGGAAATGACGAATGCTAATTGGGGACTGTCCCCAATTAGGAAGCCCCCAATTAGGAAGCCCAACGCCTAGTCAGCGGGCGACATGGTTTCTTGCCCTCACCGGTAGCCCAACGAAAAAAGGCCGGGCGAAGCCGGCCTTTATCGAAAGATGGGTGAAAGAATCTGCAGCCTAGCTCAGGCAGTCCTGCTTGGGGTGGCCAGGGCGGGTCAGGGTGATGGCATCGCCCTTCACCACGAGTTCGACCCCTTCGGCGAGCAGTGGCTTGCCGGCTTCCTCGGCCTTCAGCATCGTGGTGGGTCCGCTCTCGTCCTTGATATTGGCCGTCAGATCGCCCTCGAACAGGTTGACGGTGACGACGCTGTCGTCCTTGCACCGGTATTGCTTGCTCGATTTGACCGCTGGCGGCAGTTCGACCTTGACGACGGGGGTCGCCACATTCGCGCCTGTCGCTTCGGTGGTGTTGGCGGGCTTGCTGTCGCACGCAGCGAGGGCAAGGGCAGCCGCAAATGCGGCGAGGGTGGGACGTACTAGCATGAGGTATAACATGGTCGGGATTGCTGCACTGCGTCAAGCGTCCGCCCAAGATTCACACCATAAATTTCGCCATCCCTCCGGTTCGCGGAAGGACGATCGCCAGTTTTGCACGCGCAGGTTTCAAGTCACCTGGCTGCCCTTAGGCGGCGGCCCCCTGATCGTTGTGCCGGGGGCGCGTACGCTGTCACATGCTCGTCCCTTGAGCAGTGCACAATATCGATACCACCTGCTGGCATAAAGCAGAGCCGAACTTTGCACATTACAGCCCGAAAATTACTCCCACACGACCCGCAGTCGATCCTTTCACGGTCGATCCCGTTATGGCACCAGTCACATAGAAATCACGGCTCACTGCTGCAGCGATCGCGCCCGAAAAACCCTGTTCACCGCGATAAGTCGCAAGGTTGAACGATGCGGTCAGCGCCTTATCCGGCAAAATCGCTGCCCCGCCCATTGCCATGGCAGCGGCGATGCCACCGTTAGCTTGACGTAACCGCGTATCCACGACATCGAGCCGCGCGCCCAACAGATCGGTTCGTGTCGACAGGGCATCGAATTGCGCATCGCTGACTGCTTGTGCAAAAAATGCCTGCGAAGACTGTGCCGCCTGTCGGCCTAGCGTGCCGTTGGCATCCGTCGTCACCAAGAACACTGGCCCCTGCTGGGCAGCTGTCGAAGCTGCCATGTCGCCGAGCTGCACCGAACTTCCAGCAGCGCCCAGTTTGACCTGATTCGCGGCCGTCGTTGTCGCGCCCGCACCTATGGCCGTCGATCCGCTATGCAGAGCCCGGCTCACGTTGCCGAGCGCCGTGGACTGGTTCGCCGCAGCATAGGCTGAATATCCAATGGCCGTCGCGAAATCGCCCTGTGCGTTCGAAAAACCGCCGAATGTCGATGCCGCGATGCCAACCGCTTGGCTGTCATTACCAACTGTCGTCGATTGGTCGCCAATTGCGCGCGAGTGATAGCCGACTGCGGACGCGCGGAACCCTTGCGACAACACCGAATACCCGAGCGCAGTCGAAAACTCGCCATATGCGCTTGAAAAACCGCCGGCCACGGTCGTGCCAACGGCGGCGGCAGTGGTATTATTGCCGATTGCCGTCGCCTGATTGCCCGATGCGTTCGCAACGGTGCCGATGGCAATTGCGCGCCCCCCTTGCGCGGAGGTGAAATGGCCGATTGCCACGGCTCCGTATCCGGGGTTGAAAATGTCGATCCGCGCACCCGCTGCGTTCGCTTGCCGTCCGATCGCGACGGCCCCTTCTCCCGCGACGGCCTCCGATCCGACAGCCGTTCCAGTGCGCTGGGCACTGGCAGTGTAGCCCACGGCGACAGCACCGGCAAAGCTCGTCGCGCGCGCGCCGATCGCTGTTGCATTCGGGCCACGTGTTGTTGCACTTGAGCCGACGGCAGTCCCGCGCGTGCCGGGAAACTGCAAGGTGACGCTCGTCTCGCTGTTGCCGCTGTCAACCGTTGCGTTCGCGCCAATTGCGGTCGCTTCGCTGCCGCCAAATATGCCGACGCGGGCGTTAGTGCCGCAAACAAGGTTGGTCGCCGTGTTCGTTGCGTTGACTGCATTCGCGCCGCCATCGGTGTCGGCTGTGTCGGCGGTTCCGTTGTTGTTTGTGTCGAGCAGGCATTCCTGCGCGCCTGCCTGTACCGGTAGGCAAGCGGTTCCCACTGCCAATGCTGTTGCATAAACCGCTTTTGAAAAGCGCAAATTGGTGAGTTTCATGGCAAATTTCTCCCTTTTGGTTCAGATCGCGTAAGTTCCTGCAATTCCGGTAGCTTAGCACATTTAATGCCAAAGGGATTACGCGGTAAATTCTGTTGCCTCGGGAATGCGGCCAAAGGCGATGCTGGTGCCGATGCGGTCGGCGCGCCCGCCGGACTGTGGCCCGAGCATGACCGCGTTGCGCCCGAAGCGCGTGTTGATCCGGTCCATGGCGTGGCTCAGTGCCTCGGTGCGCAGCGAGCGGGCGAGTTCGTGGTCGGGATCGAGCCGTTCAAACAGCGAACCTTGC
>JANNCK010000118.1:0-32854 GCA_031386545.1 Sphingomonadales bacterium | reverse complement strand
TTCGATCAGGCGGACTGAAGGTCTCTCGAATTGAGTTTTTGCCATGCATCACGGCAGTGAACCAACTCGTCTAGGTGGCCAGGTCGGCATAATCTTGTAGCCGGAAACCACCAAGTTCGCATCTCGTCTGACTTGCCGGAGCGCACGCCCGAATCCTGAACCAGATATCGTTGCATCTCATCGCGCGTCAGGACGTAAAGTGTTGGAGTGTCTGACATTGCATGAGTAACGATTACCCACCACGGTTCGCGCACTGTGATCGGACCTAGGCCAAAGGGTATGTCCTGCGATTGCAGACTGCCAGCTTTCACTTGGATAGAGAAAGCTTCTCCATCCTCGGCGACGGCCACGATGTCCGGCCCTTTCATGTTACGCGATGTGACCGCGACTGCGAACCCGGCTCGACTAAGATGCCATGCCGTGATGTAAACGCCCGCGTTTCCTGCTGCCCCCTTGTCCCATTGACTATTTTTTCGATCCATCATGTTGGTTTAATTCTCGTTATTTCTAGTGAAGATAAAGTCAGTTTAGCCGCCACAATAGCGCAAAGTCGATCTTGCGCTTCTTAATATATCCGACTTCTTAACCTCGTTCAGCCCAAGTCTGCCGACCTCAACCCTCCCGCCACGCCCCCATCCCCAATCCCTCAACCGTCCAGTCTCCGATCCCCCACCGCACCAGCCGTAGCGTCGGGTGCCCGACCGCCGCCGTCATGCGGCGCACCTGGCGGTTGCGGCCTTCGCGGATGGAGAGTTTAAGCCAGCAGTCGGGGATGGTCTGGCGGACGCGGATCGGCGGAGTGCGGGGCCAGAGTTGGGGGTCGGGGATGCGTGTCGCTTCCGCGGGGAGAGTCAGGCCGTCCTTGAGCGGTACGCCGCGCCGCAGGGTTTCCAGCGCAGCCTCGCCGACGTCGCCCTCGACCTGCACCAGATAGGTCTTGGGCAGTTTGAATTTCGGGTCGGCAATCCGCGCCTGTAGCCGCCCGTCGTCGGTGAGCAGCAACAACCCCTCGCTATCGAAATCGAGGCGACCTGCGGGATAAACGCCGGGCACGTCGATGTACCGCGCCAAAGTCGGGCGCGGGGCTGCGGTGCGTTCGTCGGTGAACTGGCAGAGGACGCCGTAAGGTTTGTTGAAGGCGATCAGACAGGGCATACAGGACGCGGCACCCGCCGCCCCTTGGTCCGGCTGGTCAGGTGATACTGGCGGCATCGGTCACAGCAATAGGGGTGGACGACGAGCCCAGTGGCGCGGGCGGACGCCAGCGCGTCGGCTTCGGACGCGAACCGCGCCTTTCGCACACACACGCTGAGCTTGGTCCGCACGCCTGTTAGCGCGATTTCATCAGCGGCTGAATCTTCGTCCCGAAATCCTCCACGCCCTGCACAAAATCGTCGAAGGTCAGCAGCACGCCACCGGTGTTGGGCACTTCGGCCATTTCGTCGAGCATCCGTGCGACGCTCGCATACGACCCGACCAACGTCCCCATGTTGATGTTCACCGCCCCCTCGGGCGCGGCAAGCTGGCGCACATTAGTGGTCGCGTTGACCTTGTCCGCTGCGCCCTGATTGGCGAGCCACGCGATGGCATCGACATCGACGCCCGCGTTGATGTGCTGCCACTTCGCCATCGCCTCCGCATCGGTTTCCGCCGCGATGATCATGACCAGCACGAACACCGATACGTCGCGCCCGGTCTTGGCGGTCGCCAGCGCCAGCCGCTCGTTGTTCGACGCGAACGCAGTCGGGGTGTTGACGCCCTTGCCCAGACAAAAGGCATAGTCCGCCCATTGCGCCGAGAACGCCAGTCCCTCATCCGACGACCCCGCGCAGATGATCTTCATGTCGCCTGTCGGCTTGGGGCGGACGAGACAGTCGTCCATCTGGTAATATTGCCCCTTGAAATCGCTGCGTCCCGTCTCCCACAGCTCGCGCAGGATGCGGGCGTATTCATCGAGCATCTGATAGCGGTTGCGGAAATGCTCGTCGCCCGGCCACAGGCCCATCTGGCTGTATTCGGGTTTCTGCCAGCCGGTGATGAGATTGAGGCCGAAGCGCCCGTGGCTGATGCTGTCGATGGTGTTGCACATCCGCGCGGCGAACGCGGGCGGGATGACGAGCGTGGGGCAAGTCGCGTAAATCTTGATCTTGTCGGTCACCGCCGCGAGCCCCGCCATCAGGGTGAAGCTTTCGAGGCCGTATTCCCAGAACTCGGTCTTGCCCCCGAACCCGCGCAGCTTGATCATCGAGAGCAGGAAATCGAGGCCGTGCTTTTCGGCGGACTGCGCGATGGTTTTGTTGAGGTCGAACGACGGCATATACTGCGGCGCGTTCTCGGAAATGAGCCAGCCATTGTTGTTGATGGGGACGAAGACACCGACCTGCATGTTACTGGCTCCTGAGAAAATCGAGGACGAGGTGGTTGAAGGTTTCGGGATCGGTGACGTTGCAGGCGTGGCCGCCCGTCATCTCTGCCGCCCGAACGCCGGGAACATCGCGAAATTCATGTGAGGCGGTGACCGGAACGAGCATGTCGTCCTTCGCCGCAAGCGTCATCATCCGTGGCGGCAGGCTGGCGAGGCGATCCGAGATGTCGAAGGCGGCGAGCGCAGCGATGCGCTTTTCCATCGTCGCGACGCCGGGAAAATCGGCGGTCTGATGCGCCAGCTCGGCATCGAGCGCGGCGCTGTGTTCGGATACCCAGGTGGCGGGATAAAGAAAGATCGGTTGCGCGCGCAGAAACGCCTCGACGCCGCCATGCCGAAGCAAGTTCAGCCGCGCCTCGAAACAGCGCAGGAAATGCGGGTCGGCCTTGGCCCAGCCGTTGACGACGACGAGCTTGTCGAGACGTTCGGGTGCTTTCAACGCCAGTGCCAATCCTGCGACGCCACCCGCCGCATGACCGACGAGATGCGCCTTCGGTATTTCGAGCGCATCCATGAGAGCGATAATGTCGTCGGCGAAGTCATCGACGGTCACCACATCGGCCAGCGCCCGGTCGCTGCGCCCCGTACCGCGATGGTCGTAGGTGATGACGCGGTAGCGTTCGGCCAATGCGGGAATGTTGGGCTTCCAGTAACTCGCCGACCCGCCCAGTCCGCTCGACAGAATCAGTGGCGGCGCATCTGCGCGCCCGTGCGTTTCGTAATAGAGGCCGGTCGCCTCAGCCAATGTGGGCGACGCTGGCGATTTCGACGAGGCAGTCGGGCTTCACCAGATCGCATTTAATACAATAGCGCGCGGGCTTCGCGCCCGGGAAATACTCGGCGTAGACCGCGTTGAATGCGGCGTAATCGGCCAGATCTTTCAGGAAAATATGGTTCATCGCGACGTCGGCCAAGGTCGCGCCCGCCGCCTCCAGCGTGATCTTGATGACGTCGAGGACATGGCGCGTTTGAGCCGCCGCATCACCGATATGGAGCACCACGCCGCCCTCGCCGAGCGCCATCACGCCCGAGACATAGACGGTGTTCCCGGCCTTCGCGCCCGCCGAATAGGGCGCAATCGGGGTGGGGAATTGCGGGGGGTTGATGGGGGTGAAGGACATTGATTACTCCTGTGGTCGCTGGCCGAAACTGCCGCAGAAATCGGCGACAGTGCTAACCCAGCCGAAGAATTTCTCGATGTTATAGATCGTCGCGTCGCGGACGTAATCGGGCCCGAGGTGATGGGTCGCATCCTCCAGCATCACCCCGAAATATTCGAGGTGGAAGCCGTCACGCAGGGTACTCTCGACACAGACATTGCTGGCGATCCCGACGAACACGATGTTGCGGATGCCACGCGCGCGCAGGACGCTGTCGAGTTGCGAATTGAAGAATGCGGAATAACGTGTTTTAGCCAGCGTAATATCGCCCGGCTGCGGTCTCAGCGCATCAACCAGTTCGTAATCCCAGCCGCCGCGCGCCAGCAACTGCCCCGCCAGTTCGGGCCGCGCGCGCATCGTTTTCAGCGCGTTCGATTTATGCCAGTTCGGCGACCCCGGCCCGCCGGCCTCGGCGTAATCACTGTCCCAGCCATTTTGCAGATAGATTACCTGAATGCCCACGTCGCGTGCGGTATCCAGCACCGTCGCGATCCGCGCGATCACCGCCGCAGCGCCCGAAATGTCGAACCCGGCCAGATCGACATAGCCACCGGGCGAGGCATAGCCATTCTGCATGTCGATGACGACGACAGCGGTCTCCTCGGCGGTCAGGCGCAACGCCTCGGGCCGCGCCGGGAGGGTCAGATCGCCTTTGCTGTCCGCCGTGTTCATGGCGTGAAACTGTCAAAGCCGGACGCGCGGCGCAAGCGGCGTTATCGGATGCTCGATTCCGGCGCGCGATATTGCCGTGACCGACGGGTGGCGCATAGTGGGTGGATGACCAATCGATTCGTCCTTGCGACCCTTGCCCTGTACGTCGCTGGTGCGGCCACTGCTGCTCCGCGCAAGCCAGCGCCTAAGCCCACGCGCCCGCCGGTCGTCCAGTCGCTGCCCGACACCGTCCGCGTGGCGCTGACCACCGAAATGGGGGCAATCACCCTCGACCTGGACGGCAAGAACGCGCCGGTCTCGACGCGCAACTTCCTGCGCTATGTCGATGGCAAGCGTTTCGACGGGATCGTGTTCTACCGCGTCATGAGGCTGGCATGGGGCGAGGAGCCCAATGGTCTGGTCCAGGCCGGGCTGCGTGGCGACCCGAAGCGGGTGTTGCCGCCAATCGCGCATGAGACCACCACAGCGACAGGCCTCAAGCATCTGGCGGGTACAATATCGATGGCGCGGCTGGCCCCCGGCACGGCAACCGGCGATTTTTCGATCTTGATTTCGGATATTCCGGGGCTCGATGCGGGCATGAACCCGAACGATCCGGCGGGCTATGCGGTCTTTGGACGCATTGTCGACGGGATGGAGGTCGCGCGCAGAATCTATGCGGTGCCGCTGTCGCCGACGGCGGGGTCGGGCATTCTCAAGGGTCAGATGATCGAGCGACCGGTCAAGATTTTGACGGTGCGGCGGGTAAAACCGACGACCCCGTCGCCTGTGTCAGCACCCGCGGCGAAACCATAAAAAAAGGGGGCCGCACCCGAAAGTACGGCCCGCCAGTTTCCTTGGGAAATTATCGCGCGGGGCTTACTTGCCCATTGCATTCATGGCTTGCGCGTTCGCCGTTGCGAGGTTGCCGTCGGCGGCATTGTCCGCGGCTTCTTCCATCGCATCGGCCTTGTTTTCCATCATGTCCGCACCGTTACCGGCGGTCATGTTGTCGGCCATGGCATCCATATTGTCGGCAATGGCTTCCATGTTGTTCGACGCGGCTTCCTGCGTATTGTTCATGTTGTTGCAGCCGCCGAGCACAGCAAGGCTCAGGATGGCGGCACCCGCCAGAATACGGTTGTTCATGTCTATCTCCTGTCAGGGGCCCCCTTTTGGTGCACCCTTGCGATGGCGTTAATCCGCGAGACAGGTTTCGGTTCCCGATTGGGGCGAAAAAGGGGCAAAATGCTGTTCGGGGGTTCGTCGCGGCAAAGCATGTCCTGAGCGCCTGCCTTGCAGGCAGTCGAAGGGCCGCGCTGTCGGTCCTCGCTTCGGCGAGGCCGTCCGCCCGTTCGCCCGTTCGCCCGTTCGCGTCGCAACGTCGCTTCACTCGTTACGACCGGCGCGCTGCTTTCGCTGCGCACCTTGCTTCGGGAAAGTGAGGGGTTTCTGTTGCCCGGCACCCCTCGGCCGCTGGTTTCCACTTCTGTTGCCCGGTGTGGTCCCTACCGCGCTAAAGCCGAACTAACTTCATCCACGAAGGACTCAGTTAGGCAGCAATCGCGAGCGCCTCGTTATCGTTGGCACTTATCGTTTTGAACGGTTTTACGACTCATTCAGGTCGGGCGACGACAACCGATTTTAACACACGTCGATCCTAGTTCGGCCCCGTCAGTTACCCTGCCGGAGCAGGACATCTGGTGGAGCCGCCGGGTACCGCCCCCGGGTCCGCTGCGCTTATTGCGCGGCCTCGTTTATCGCCATAGCCGGGCGAACCCGGCACGACGATATATAGGCCCCCGTTTCCAAAAGAAAAGTGAAGCCGAAAAGTCCGGACAGAAAGAGCGCAGCAACTTGCCGTTCAGGCGGAACGCGTTAAGGGCTAGAGTGTCATGCTTACACAACGCTCCCGCTATGCCTTGCGCGCTATGCTCGTGCTGGCGAACGAACAGCTCGGCCAGCCACCTGTTCCGATGAGCCGCATCGCCACCGAAGCCCAGATCCCGCGCAAATTCCTCGAAATTATCCTCGGCGAATTGCGTCAGGCCGGTTTTGTGAATTCGACGCGGGGCAAGGCCGGCGGATTTCACCTCGCGCGCCCGTCGCACCTGATTTCGTTCGGCGACATTATCCGCACGATTGAGGGACCACTTGCCCTCGTTCCGTGCGTCAGCCGCACGGCGTACCGCCGCTGCAAGGATTGCCGCAGCGAGGCGACCTGCGAAATTCGCCACGCGATGATGCGGGTCCGCGACGAGACGGCGCGGATTCTGGACGGCACAAGCCTGGCAAGCGCGACTGCCGAGGATTTAGCGGCAGCGTAAGCGCCCTAGGCAAAGAATAAAAATATTGTTTCACGCAAAGGCGCGAAGATCGCGAAGAGGACTACCCCCTTCGCGGCCTTCGCGCTTTCGCGTGAAAATCTAGTGCCAAATTCCCGTAACCACGGCCTGTGGCGCTTACTTCTTCAACCCGTCGCGGATTTCGCGAAGCAGCAGAATATCTTCCGGTGTCGCGGCCTCGTCGCTGCGCTTCAACGCCTTGTTCGCGGTCCGCACGATCATGAAGATCACCCACGCCAAAATCAGGAAGTTGATGATCTCGGTGATGAAATGGCCGTAGGCGAAGACGGGGATGTTCGCCGCCTTCATTCCGGCGAGCGTCATTGCCGTCCCCTCGGGAACGCTGCCAATCGGCACGAACATATTGGCGAAATCAATCCCGCCCGTTGCAAGGCCGAGGATCGGGTTGATGAAATCGTCGGTAAACGCCGTCACAATCTTGCCGAACGCCGCGCCGATAATGACACCGACCGCGAGGTCGAGGACGTTGCCCCGATTCACGAATGCCTTGAACTCTGAAACCATGCTCACGATGTTGCTCCCCGGTTAATTGTTGCGAAAGTGTAACATGACGCCGAAGCAAGCGGTTGCAAGTAACAAAGTGTGACATTGCAATGCGCGCATAGCTTCGTGTATTAGGTGCACACAACAGTTTGAGGGATACCCGCATGACGTTCGCCAAAAGCCGCCTTGCCCTTATCGCCCCGCTCGCGGCCATTTCGCTGAGTGGTTGCGGGATCAACTCGATTCCGACTGCCGAGGAAGCCGCCAAGGCGAAGTGGGCGAACGTGCAGGCCGACTACCAGCGCCGCGCCGACCTGATCCCCAACCTCGTCGCGACCGTCAAAGGGTTCGCCAAGCAGGAAAAGGACGTGCTGACCACGGTAACGCAGGCGCGCGCCTCGGCCAACCAGGTTCTGCTCAGCCCCGGTGACCTGACCGATCCGGCCAAGGTCGCCGCGTTCCAGAACGCGCAGAACAACCTGACGCTCGCCACCCGCCAGTTGCAGGAGGCCTATCCCGAGCTGAAATCGAACGCCAATTTCATGGCGCTCCAGTCGCAGCTCGAAGGGACCGAGAACCGCGTCAACATCTCGATCAAGGATTATAACGAAGCCGTGCAGTCGTATAACACGACGATCCGCACCTTCCCCGACGCGATCGGCGCGAAGATTTTCTACGGGTCAAAGCCGATGGTGACCTACACCGCGACCGCGCCCAACGCCGACCGCGCGCCGACGGTGGATTTCAACTGACGACCCCTTCACGGGGTCGTCACCCTGAACTGGTTTCAGGGTCCACCCCTCAATCGAGAGGCATGTTCCGGTGACGGGGTGGATGCTGAAACAAGTTCAGCATGACGGGATTAGGAAGGCAGTCATTGCCCTCCTGCTGTTGCTGTGCGCCTTCCCCGCTTTCGCGCAGACGTTCCCGCCGCTGACCGGGCGGGTCGTCGATGCGGCAAACATCCTTCAACCCGAAGCCAAGGCCGCACTCGAAGCCAAGCTAGAGGGCGTCGAAAAGGCGACCGGCCATCAGGTCGTTATCGCGACGATCCCCGATATGCAGGGCTATCCGCTCGAGGACTACGGCTATCGTCTCGGCCGCACATGGGCGCTCGGCGACAAGGCTAAGGACGACGGGCTGATCATCCTGCTCGCGCCGAATAATCCGGCAGGGCAGCGCGGGCCGCGCATCGAGGTCGGCTACGGCCTCGAACCGCTGGTCACCGATGCGTTTTCAAGCGTCGTCGCCAATGGCATCATGACGCCGATGCTGAAGGCCGGCGACATTCCGGGCGCACTCAACGCGGGCGTCGATGCCATTGCCGAACAGATCAAGCTGACGCCCGAGGAGGCCGCCAAACGGACTGCTGAGCTGACGGCGCAGGAAAAGAAGAGCGACCGCAAGGTTGACGGCGGCGCATTCATCTTTTGGATTATCGTGTTTTTCGTCGTGATCCTGCCGATGGTCGGCGCACTGTCGCGCAGCGGTCGTCGCGGGCGGCGGCACAGTAGCGGGCTGGGCGAAGCGCTATTGTGGACCGCGGTAAACGTAGCCTCTAGCGCAATGAACGACGGCGATAACGACCATTGGGGTGGCGGCGGGGGCGGCGGGGGCTTTGGCGGCGGCGGCGGCGGCTTCTCCGGTGGCGGCGGCTCATTCGGCGGCGGCGGGGCGTCAGGGGGATGGTGATGCGTAAACCCAGTGCGGCTGACCACGCGCGGGTCAGCGCGGCGGTCCATGCGGCTGAAGGGGGCACCTCTGGCGAGATTGTGACGATCGTCGCCGACCGGTCGGACGGTTATGAGGACATCGCGCTGGTCTACACCGGCCTGATTGCGCTGTTCGTGCCGGTGCTGTTCGCGGCCTGGCCCGCACTGCCGCTAGAGATCGTCGCGCGCTTCACCAGCGGTTGGGGCGAGGCCGAAGTCCGCGACCTGATGCTGCTTGCCTTTGCCGCGATGGCACTGGTGTCGGCACTGGTTTTTGCGACCCTGCAATGGGAACCGTTGCGCGCCCGCCTCACCCCCAAAGCAACACGACGGCGGCGGGTGCGTGCCCGCGCCATCGAATTGTTCAAGGTCGGTGCTGAATCGCGGACGACCGGGCGCACCGGCATCCTGATCTATCTGTCGCTGGCCGAGCATATGGCCGAGATCATTGCCGATGAAGCCATCTACACCCGCGTTCCGGCAACCGAATGGGGCGACGCGATGATCGAGATGGTCGCTGAAGTCCGAGAGGGGCGCATTGCCGATGGCATGATCGCAGCGGTCACGCATGTCGGCACCATCCTGTCTGCGCATCTGCCGCGCGCGGCGGACGACGCCAACGAATTGCCCGACCGGCTCATCGAACTTTGAGCGACGCGCCGGAAGAGACCGTCTGGACCGGCAAGTACATCGTCACCAAACGTCGCGGCCCGTGGGAATATGTCGGGCGTGCACGCGGCATCGGCGCGGCGGTAATCCTTGCGATCGACGACGGCCATGTGTTGCTCGTCGAGCAATGGCGGGTGCCGTTGCAGCGCCGCTGCCTCGAACTGCCCGCCGGTCTGGTCGGCGACGAAACTGAAGGCGAGGACGTCGCCACATCGGCGGCGCGCGAGCTTGAGGAAGAAACCGGCTGGCGTGCCAACCGCATCGAGATCGTCGGCGAATTCGCCTCCTCCCCCGGTATGGTCAGCGAGACGTTCACACTGGTGACCGCGCACGGCCTGACCAAGATCGGCGACGGCGGCGGCGTGGCCGGGGAAGAGATTACCGTCCACCGGATTGCGATGGGCGGGGTCGCTGATTTTATCGCCACGAAACGCGCCGAGGGCGGGGCAATCGATGTGAAGCTGTTGCTGTTGTTAGCGGGTAGTTTGATTTGAAGCTCCTCTCCCCTTGCGGGAGAGGATACGCAGACTTGGGCTTGCCCCTTGGCGAGGCTTAGTCGGAGTTGGTGAGGGGTCGGCAGAAGTGCTGACCGACCGCCGGCCCCTCACCCTCCCACCGCCAAGTGGCGGCGGGCCCCTCCCTCTCCCGCAAGGGGAGAGGGGCTTTTAGCTATCTGAAGTTATCCGAATAGGCCTGAAGCTTGAGCACCCGCACCGGCGCCGGTATCACCCGCGCTGACACATTCTCGCGTTCGGCATAGGCCTGCGCCGCCGCGACATCGGGGAACACCAGCCGCACCTGTTCGCGGGTATCGCCGCTGCCCGCCCAGCCGGTCAGGCGATCGGGCTGTTTGGCTTCGGCAGGTGCGTATTCGAGTACCCAGCGCGACGTGCGGGCACGACCCGACTGCATCGCGTTCTTGGGTTCCTGATAAATGCGGGCGTCGGTCATAGCTGTCCTTAATAAGCCCGCGAGATTGCGAATTCCACGGCCTCGACCAGCGCCGATTTGGCGGTCCCGCGCGCAAACGGCCCCAGCGCATCAACCGCACGCTGGCCGAAATGACGCGCGCGCTCGATGGTGTCGTCGATGGCATTGGTATCGCGCAACAGCTGCGTCGCCTGGGCGAGATCGGCGTCGGACACCCGCCGACCCTCGATTGCGTCCTTCCAGAATGCCCGGTCGCCCTCCGAGCCACGCGCGTAAGCGAGGATCACCGGCAGGGTCATTTTGCCGTCACGAAAGTCGTCACCGACGCCCTTGCCCATTGTTACCGCATCAGACGCATAGTCGATGGCATCGTCGACAAGCTGGAACGCGATGCCCAGATTGCGGCCATAGGCGTCGAGCGCCTCCTCGGTCGCTTCATCGCGTTCGGCGACAACCGCTGCAATGCGGCAGGCGGCGGCAAACAAGGCGGCGGTTTTCGACGAAATGATGTTGAGATAGCGTTCTTCGCCCAGCCCGACCTGACGCTGCGCCGTCAGTTGGTTGACTTCGCCCTCGGCGATAACCGCGCTGGCATGGCTCAAAATCTTGAGCACTTTCAGCGAGCCGTCCTCGACCATGAGTTCAAAGCTGCGGCTGAACAGGAAATCGCCAACGAGGACGCTCGCCGGATTGCCCCAGATGATGTTGGCGGTGCGCTTGCCCCGACGTAGATCGGACCCGTCGACCACATCGTCGTGAAGCAAGGTCGCGGTATGGATAAACTCGACCGACGCCGCAAGCTTGTGATGCCGCGTTCCCGGATAGTCGAGCAGCCGCGCACAGGCGAGCGTCAGCATCGGGCGCATCCGCTTGCCGCCGCCCGCGATCAAATGGCCAGCCAGCATCGGGATCAGCGGAATTTCGGACTGCATCCGGTCAAGAATGACCTGATTGACCTGCGCCATATCCCCGGCGACCAGCGCCATGATCGGATCGAGCGACGGCACACGGCCAGTGCTGTTTGCAATGCTCGTTACGGTCGCAGTCATCGGCTGTTCCTCTGGACGCCACAGGCCGCTAAGGCAAGCCGGTACGGGAGATACGAACGTGACGGATAATCAGTTGCATCAATACCGCCAGAGCATCGATAATATCGACGCGGCGCTGGTGTTCATGTTGGCTGAGCGGTTCAAAGTCACACAAGCTGTTGGCACCTATAAGGCGGAAAACGGACTGCCGCCCGCCGACCCTGGACGTGAAGAGCGTCAGGTGTCACGGCTGCGCGCGCTGGCCGCCGACGCCGATCTCGACCCCGATTTCACCGAGAAATTTCTGCGTTTCATCATCGATGAAGTGATCCGGCATCATGAAGCCGCGCTGGGTTAGAGCGTCTCGATTTCCGCCGGCGCGCCAGCCGCGAATGACGCGATGCCCTTGTCAAACGTGGTGAAGCATTCGTGCGGAGACGATAGAGCGACGTGGAGCATATCGGCGAAGTCAGCGCCTGCGCCAAAGCGTTCCAAAGCCCAGCGCACAGATTCGCGGTAACGCACCTCAAAACGGGGCAGTGAGAACAGCGCAGCCATCGCATCGAAAATGCGTTCACGCGACCAATCTTTGCGACCGTTCAAGGTCCACATAACCTCGAGCAAAACGGTCGGCAGCACCGAACACGGCTCGCGCAATATCGCCATCGCTACCGGCGACTGTAGGCCGTCATCCTGCAAAACAGCCCGGAGGATGATATTCGCATCCAGCGAGCGGCTCATCGGGATTTGGTCGCCTCGTCGCGACGGACGGCGTCCTCGATCGAATATTGCAACGCTTGCTCATCGGACGTGTCCGACGGAGGATGACGTGCAGCAATCTCGCGCAGGCGGACGAAGACATCGTCAGCGCTCGACCGCGCCGACTCGTCGGGATGCTCCTTGAGAAAAACCCCGCCCGGAAAATCGATGACATCAAGTCGCAAGCCGCTGGCCCAACCCTTACGAAGCCGTGTCGCCTTCGGTAAGACCACTTGCCCTTTGGCCGAAAGTCGTGTCTGCATTGTCATGTTGGTAAGATAGTCTTACCCACGCAACTGTCAACTTCACCAAACCTTGATGCGCGCCTCGGGTGGCAGGTAGAATTTGTGCCCCGGCTTTACCCCGAACGCCTTGTACCAAGTGTCAAGGTTGCGCGCGACATAAGGCCGCCACGCGCCCGGCGTGTGCGGGTCGGTCAGGATTTGCTGACGGATCGCGGCTTCGCGTGACTTGTTCTGCCAGACCTGCCCGAAGCCGAGGAAAAAACGCTGATCGCCAGTATAGCCGTCAATCACCGGCGCAGGCTTGCCCTTCAACGAGAGCTTATAGGCGTCATAGGCCATGGTGACGCCCGCCAGATCGGCGATATTTTCGCCAAGCGTCAGCTCGCCGTTGACCTTCAGTCCGGCGATGGGTTCATAGGCACCATATTGCGTGACAACCTTGTCGGTCAGCGCCTTGAACCGGATCACGTCTTCCTTTGTCCACCATTCGGCGAAGTTACCGGTCTTGTCGAACTTGCGCCCTTGATCGTCGAAATGGTGGCTGATCTCGTGGCCGATCACCGCGCCGATACCGCCGTAATTGACCGCTGGATCGGCGTTCGGATCAAAGAACGGGGGCTGAAGAATAGCCGCCGGAAACACGATCTCGTTCATCACCGGATTGGCATAGGCGTTGACCGTCTGCGGGGTCATGAACCATTCGCTGCGGTCAACCGGCTTGCCGATCTTGTCGAGCTGGCGCTGGTAGTTGAACGCTGTCACCCGCCCCGCATTGCCAAGCATGTCACCGGGAACCAAAATCAGTTTTGAATAATCGCGCCATTTGTCGGGGTAACCGATTTTCGGCGTGAACGCGGCGAGCTTGGCGCGCGCCTTGACCTTGGTTTCGGGTGCCATCCACGTCAGGTTCGACAGGCGGATGTCCATCGCGGCAATCAGGTTGCGGACGAGTTCATCGGCTTTCGCCTTCGACTCCGGCGGGAAATAGCGCTGGACATAAGCCTGTCCGACAGCCTCGCCGAGGCTGCCGTTGACGAGGTCGACCCCACGCTTCCACCGGTCCTTGAGCTGCGGCGTGCCCTGCAACACGGTGCCATTAAAGGCGAAGCTTTCATTGACGAACGCACTGCTAAGCAACGGTGCGGCCGATTTGATCGTCTGAAACGCCATGTATTCACGGATCACCGGCATTGGCGTTGCCGCGAGAATGCTTGCGGTGCCGGTCAGTGCCGATGGTTGGGTGACGATCACAATCGGCTGGGCGGACAAGCCCGCCGCATCGATCATCGCTGCCCAGTCAAAGCCGGGCATTTTAGCCGACAATGATGCGGCCGGCATCGGGTTGAACGATTTTTCGACCTGACGCAGTTCGGCGCGGGTCCAGTGAACCGCGGCAATCGATTTTTCAAAAGCGAAAATGCGTTGTGCTGCACCGTCGGGGTCGGGCTGGCCCGCAAGCTTCATCATCGTCGCGACATGCGCCAGATATTTGCCGCGCACTTCGACTGACTTGGCATCGTCCTTCAGATAATAGTCGCGGTCGGGCATCCCCAACCCGCCCTGCCCGGTATAAACCGTGTAGCGGGTGTTGTCGGCCCGGTCCTGCCCGACCCCCATACCGATTGGCGTTGCAACACCGCGGCGGTTGGCCTCGGCAAAGGCGCGCGCAAGATCGGTCGGGGTCGAGATCGCGGCAATCGCATCGAGATAGGGCTTTAGCGGCGCGGCCCCCTTCGCCTCGATGGCCGCAGCGTCCATAAAGCTGGCGTAGGTGACACCGATCTTCTCGTTGAGGCTGCCCGGCGCGTTCTGGGCCTTGGCCGCATCCTCGATAATCGTGCGCGTGCGCTCGTCGGACAGGTTGCGCAGGATCCCGAACCCGCCCCAGCTGGCGCGGTCGGCCGGAATTTCGGTACGCGCCATCCACGCGCCGTTGACGTATTGATAGAAATCATCGCCGGGCGCGACGGTCTTGTCCATCGCAGTCAGATCAACCCCAAAACTCCCGAGCTGGGGCTTTGCCGCAGGTTTCGTAGCAGGCTTTGTCGTTGGCGCTTTGGCGGGTTTTGCCGCCACGGGCGAAACGGTGACAGTCGAAAAGGCGAGCGCAGCGCCCGCCAGCAGAACATGCTTCATGTGTCGCGAATCCTTTTGGCGTCCTGCACACTGTGTGGCGCGCCTAACACGCCCGCGCAAGATAGTTTCACAGTACGGCGGGAAGTCTCAACCGCACGAGCAATCCGCCAAGGTCTTCGCTCTCGTCCAGCGCCACCGAACCGCCATAGATTTCGGCGACGTCGCGCACGATGGCGAGGCCAAGGCCCGTCCCCGGCTTGCCCGTATCGAGCCGCGCGCCGCGGTCGAACAGATGATCGCGCGCCGCCTCGGGAATGCCCATCCCGTCGTCCTCGATCTGGAATTCGACGAAGCCCCCGCTCCGCACCACAGTCGCAAACACACTGCCGCCGCCGTATTTCGCTGCATTTTCGATCAGGTTGCCGAGCATTTCGTCCAGGTCCTGCCGCTCGACATGGACGCTGGCAGTCTGGTCGCCGTCCATATCGATGCGGATGCGCGGGTAGAGCCGACCGACCGCGCGCTCGACCGCCTGCAGCGAGGGCC
Organism: Sphingomonadales bacterium; assembly: GCA_031386545.1. GTDB lineage: Bacteria > Pseudomonadota > Alphaproteobacteria > Sphingomonadales > Sphingomonadaceae > Sphingomonas_O. The sequence goes on along the minus strand of JANNCK010000118.1, from coordinate 17,804 downwards.
ACACCTCCGCGCGGCTGTGCGCGTGGCCCCGCCGACCGACCGCACGGGCGCGGGCAAGGTGGTGGTCAACCTGTCGCCGCATCGTCGATGCCTCGCGAATGACAGTGTCGGCGAGGTCATCCGCGCGCGCGGTTGCCGCGTTCATGACAACGGTGAGTGGTGTTTTCAGCGCGTGGGCGAGATTTCCGGCATGACGCCGCGCTTCCTCTGCCTGCTTTTCGTTATGTTCGATCAAGCCATTCAGTTCGTCGACCAGCGGGGCGACTTCATTGGGCAGGCGGTCCTGTTCGATCCGCTGCGTCCGGCCTGCGCGCATGTCGATGATGGCGGTACGAAGCTTGCGAAGGGGCCAGAGGCCGTAAAGCGTCTGCAGCGCGGCCAGCACGAACAGGCCAAGGCCGAGCAAGGCAAAGCTGCGGACCAATGTTTTGCGCAGCGTCCCGATCTGTTCATCGAGTCCCGCGCGCGTTTGCGCGACCTGAAACCGCCAGACGGTTTTCGAGAGCGGCAGCGTAATATCACGTTCGACAATGCGCAGCTTTTCGCCGAGCTGGCTGCTGTCGTAGAAATGGGCGGTGCGGTCGCGGTGGGGCGGGCCGATGCCAAGCGCATGATCCCATAGCGAACGCGAACGAAACGGCTCCTGCCCGGCGCCGGTAATCTGCCAGTAGAGTCCCGAATTCGGTTCCAGAAAGCGCTGGTCGCCGAGCGGGCGGTTAAGGCGCACCTCGCCGTAGGAATCGGTTTCCGCACTCGCGATCATCGCGGTCTGCACATAATCGAGCTGGTCATCGAAATTCTGGGTCACCGCACTGACCAGCACCCGGTCAAGCGCAATGCCGCCACCGACGAGGAGCAGGAGCACCCACGCTGCGGCAATGCCGATCATCCGCCGCGACAGCGAGCCCGAGTGCAATATGCGGCTGACCGGTGACGGTTTTACGCCGCTGTCGGCAGACGCGGCTTCGACAGGCCCGGCCCTCACCGCAGCTGTGGAATCCGCGTCGGCCATGTCAGGCGGGATCGTCCAGTGAATAACCCAGACCGCGGATCGTCGTAATTACCTCCGCGCCCAGCTTTTTGCGGATGCGCGTCACGAACACTTCGATCGTGTTCGAATCACGGTCGAAATCCTGATCGTAGATATGCTCGATCAACTCGGTCCGGCTGACGACCTTGCCCTTGTGGTGGAGCAGATAGCTGAGCAGTTTATATTCCTGCGCGGTCAGTTTCACCGGCTCGCCTGCCAGCGTAACGCGGCCCGAACGCGTGTCGAGGCGGACATCGCCCGCGATCATCTCGGCGCTGGCGTTCCCTGCCGCACGGCGGATCAGCGCGCGCAACCGGGCGATCAGCTCCTCGGTCTGGAAGGGCTTGGCGAGGTAATCGTCGGCACCCGAATCGAGTCCGGCGACCTTGTCCGACCAGCTATCGCGCGCGGTCAGGACCAGCACGGGAAAGGTCTTCCCTTCCTTGCGCCATTTGTCGAGCACCGTAAGCCCGTCCATCACCGGCAGGCCAAGATCCAGGATGACGGCATCATAATTTTCGGTCTGCCCGAGGTAATGGCCGTCTTCACCGTCAGTCGCGAGATCGACGGCATAGCCCGCCCCCTCCAGCGTGTTTTTCAGCTGGTTCCCGAGCGTAGGTTCGTCCTCGACGATCAACAGGCGCATATGAGTGTCCTTGAGAATGGCAGTCGGTGTTTCCTGAACGGGGTTGGCCCCGAACTCAATAGGTACTCAATACCCCGCCCGCCCGACAATTGCCCCAGAGCGACCATCAACATCGACCCAGATGACGGCCCCGTTACGGACAAACTTCAGGCGATAACGCCCGGTCGTGCCGTCGAATTCCGCCCCGATATAGTCGGCACCGCGCGCCTTCATGCGCGGCACAATACCGCTTTCAATCGCGCGCAGTGACATCAGCGCACCGTCGCGGCGGGCCTGATAGGCCTCGTCTTGGTCGCCCCGGTGCCACTGTGCCGCCGCCGGCTGGGCAGCGGTCAGGGCCAGAAGCGCAAATGCAAAGGCGGCTTTCATCGTCATGCCGCATCGCATAGGGGGCACGGATTGAACAGCTTGTGAATGCGCTGTTCGGTTTTGTTCATCTTACCTGTCGGACCCCATGGCCGCTCCTATCCTTGCTTATGAAGACTTGGGCCTTGTGCAAGGCAGCGGCTGGCTGTTCAGGCATCTCGACCTGTTCGTCGCCCCGCGTGACCGGCTGGCGCTGATCGGGCGGAATGGGGCGGGCAAAACGACCCTGTTCAAGCTGCTCGCCAACCAGATCGAGGCCGATGAGGGCCGGCGCACGATCGTGCCGGGCTCGCGGGTCGTCATGCTTGAACAGGAACCGGCGCTGACCGGCTTTGCGACCTTGCGCGATTATGCGACCTCGGGCGATGTGACCGTCCATGAGGTGGAGGCGATTGCCGACCAGATCGGGATCAACCTCGACCGCGAGGCGGCCACCGCATCGGGGGGCGAGCGACGGCGTGCAGCGATTGCCCGCGCGCTCGCAATGGCCCCCGACGTGCTGCTGCTTGATGAGCCGACCAACCACCTCGACCTATCGGCTATCGAATGGCTTGAGGACTGGCTGTCGCGCTACACCGGCGCATTCATCGCGATCAGCCATGACCGGACGTTCCTGACGCGGCTGACCAAATCGACGATCTGGCTCGACCGCGGTGGCATCAGGCGCAAGGACATCGGCTTCGGTGGCTTCGATGCCTGGACCGAAGAGGTTTACGCGCAGGAGGCGCGCAATGCCGAGCGGCTCGACGCCAAGCTGAAGCTAGAGGAACATTGGCTGTTGCGCGGCGTCACCGCACGGCGCGCGCGCAACGAGGGCCGCAAGGCCAAACTCATCGAGATGCGCGCGACGCGGGCAGCGATGATGGGGCCGCCGGGCACATCGAAACTGGCGATCTCGACCGACGATGTCCGCACGAAATCGGTGATCCGGGCCGAGCAAGTTTGGAAGAGCTTTTCCCTTCCCGACTTGGCTGAGCTTGTCGAGTCCCGCGCAGTCGCAAAAGGAACAGCCCCTTCGACACGCTCAGGAAAGTCGGAAGGAGGCGGATCGCGTGTCGTCATCAAGGACTTCACCCTCCGCATCCAGCGCGGCGACCGCATCGGCGTGGTCGGCAGCAATGGCGCGGGCAAGACGACGCTTTTAAAACTCCTGACCGGCGAACTCGCCCCCGACAGCGGCAAGATCACGCTCGCCAAGTCACTCGACAGCGTCATCATCGACCAGCAGCGCAGCCTGATGGCCCCCGACAAAAGCGTCCGCGACGTCCTGACGCAGGGCGGGGACTGGATCGAGGTGCAGGGCGTCAAAAAGCACCTGATCGGCTATCTCAAGGAATTCCTGTTCGACCCCGGTGTCGCCAATGCCCCCATCGGGAGCCTGTCGGGCGGGGAAAGGTCGCGGCTGTTGCTCGCGCGCGAATTCGCGCGCCCGTCAAACCTGCTGGTCCTCGACGAACCGACCAATGACCTCGACCTCGAAACGCTCGACCTGTTGCAGGAAGTGATCGCCGATTACGACGGCACTGTCCTGATCGTCAGCCACGACCGCGATTTCCTCGACAAGACGGTGACGATCACGCTCGGTCTCGACGGGTCAGGCAAGGTCGACATTGTCGCGGGCGGCTATGCCGACTGGGAACGCCAGCGACAGGTCCGGACGGTGGGGCGCAAGGCGGCTGTCAAACCGGCAGTGATCGAAGCGCCGAAGGCGCGGGTAAAGCTGACCTACAAGGACCAGCGCGATTACGACCAACTGCCCAAGCGCATCGAAGAACTCGACGCGGCCATTGCCCGCGACGAAGCGGCACTGATGGACAGCGCGCTTTACACCGGCGCCCCCAAACGCTTTGCCGCGCTGACGGCAGCGGTCGCTTCGGCGCGCGCCGAGAAGGATGCGGCAGAGGAGCGCTGGCTCGAAGTGGCCGAGATGGTCGAGGGGTTGGCGTAAATGAGGGGGAGCTTCGGCAAGCTCAGCCAAGTCGGTTTGGGAAATTGCTATCCACCCGACTTGGCTGAGCTTGTCGAAGCCCCTCGCTGCTACCCCCGCATCGCCGCTTTTGTCCGTTCGGCAATCCGTTTTTCGAGGATCGTCAGCGGCATCGATCCTTCCTTCAGCACATCGTGGAACGCCTTCACGTCGAACTTGTCGCCCAGCGCCGCCTTTGCCCCGTCGCGGGCGCGCATCCACGCAATATGCCCGATCTTGTAGCTGCACGCCTGTCCCATCTGCGTACAGTAACGCTCGATCTCGCGCTGGCAGCGCGGGCGGGCAAAACCGGTGGTCGCGACCATGTAGTCGGTCGCCTTCTCGCGGCTCCAGCGTTTGCTGTGCAGCCCGGTGTCGATCACAAGACGCGCGGCGCGAAACAGGAAGGACTGGAGATAGCCCGCCTTTTCGATCCCTTCGTAACTGCCGAGTTCGTCGGCGAGTTGTTCCGAATACAGCGCCCAGCCCTCGCTATACGCCGAAAACCCGCCGATCTTGCGGAGCGTCGGAATATCTTTCGATTCCTGCGCTAGGCTGATCTGGAGGTGATGGCCGGGGACGCCTTCGTGGAACGTAAGCGACGGCAGCGAGTATTTCGGCCAGTCGCCGGTGTCCTTCAAATTGATGAAGTAGATCGCCGGCCGCGACCCGTCGAGCGCGGCGCTGCGGTAATAGCCGTTCGACGCGCCGTCCTGAATGTCGGCGGGCACACGGCGGATTTCGAGCGGCTGCGTCGGCAGTGTCGAAAACGCCCGCGACAGCCGCGCGTACATCGCGTTGTTGCTCTCGTTCAGCCCCTTGATGAGTTCGGTCCGGTCGGCATCGGTATTGGCGTAAAGCTGTTCAGGACGGACGTTGAGCGCGGCCAGACGCTCGCCGACGGCCCCGCGCGTCATACCCGCGGCTTTCAACACAACGTCGAGTTTGGCGGTCAGGTCGGCAACCTGTTCAAGGCCGATCTGGTGAACCTGTTCGGGCGTGAACTTCGTCGTCGTCGCTTGTTCGAGCGCGGCCGCATAAATCGCTGCACCTTGTTTCAACCGCCACGCGCCGTCACCCATCGCTGTTTTCGGGCGCAGGGCTTTCATCAGGGCAATCTGGCGGTCAAGCGCGGGGTAGACCTTGTCAGCGACGATTTTCGCAGCGCGGGCGGCCCAGTCTCCGGGGATGTTCTTCGCTGCCGCACGTCCGCTGAGCGATTGTACCATCCCGCTGGCCGCTGGTTCGGGTGCGCGCAGCTTGGCCATCTGTCCAAGTGTCAGGTCGATTGACCAGCCGGGCGCGAGATAGCCGCGCGCGGCTTCCGCCTTTTGCTCGACGCTGTCCTCGTCGAGCACGCGCGCAAACGCCTCCAGCCGCGACAAATAGGCGTCGCAGTCCTCGCGCGTATTGATCGTGTGCGCCGTGTTCAGGAAATCAGGGGTGCTGAAATACGCGCCCCCCTGTTGAAAGATTCGATAGGGCCGCTGAACCCCGTCGATGCCAAAACGCTTTGGCGCAATCGACTGCGCCTCAAGCTGGTAGATGACGACGTCGCGGTTAAGCCGGGCGGCGGCGGATAATTTTGTGGTGTCGACCTTCGCCAGTGCAGCCAATGCATTTTGGTTACGCGCGAGATCGCCGATGCGTTCAGCAGCCGTGCGCGGCGACAATTGCGCCTTCAACGGCGCGCCCGCCCCCTTGTCGAGGCCAAGCTGACTCGCGAACTCGGGCGAATTGCGGACGTTTTCCATGAAAATGCGTTCAAAAAGTGCGTTGAGCGCCGGATCACCGCTCGCTTCAAAATGAGCACCCGCGTGCGTCGAGGCGACATTGGGCAGGAGTGAAACGGCGGCGGCCGCGCCCGAGGCGGCAACGAACTGGCGACGGTCCATGAGGGGTAAATCCTTGTGCTGATTGGCGATTGCCCTCAGCCTAGACCGCACCCCGCCCGCCCCGCAAGCTCGACGATATAATGCCATGCTACCCGCCCCGACCGGCTGCCGCGCTGCATCGCAAACTGGATCGCGTCGGCGGGATCGAACGGCAGGCCGTACGCCGCCGCATAGCCACCGACCATCGCCAAATAGGTCGGCTGGTCAGCAACATGGAACCCCAAGGACAGCCCGAACCTGTCGGCGAGCGCGAGCGCGTCATCGGCGGCATCGCGAGGGTTGATCGCCGTATCCTGCTCCGCCATGTCGCGCTTGACGATATGGCGGCGGTTGGAGGTGACATAGAGGCGGACATTGCCCGGCCGCGCCGAGGCCCCGCCGTCAAGCACCGACCGCAATAGTCGCGCCGCCTGCACGTTGTCGAAGCCGAGGTCGTCGATGAAGACGATAACCCGCCGGTCCCAGACGGCGAGGGTGGCGAACAGCGCGGGCAAAGTCGCCAGATCGGTTGCGGCAAGTTCAACCAGAACCAGCCCGTCGGTCGCCCCCACCGCTGCCTTGACCAGCGCCGACTTCCCCGACCCGCGCGCGCCCCACAGCAAGGCGTCATGCGCGGCATGGCCGTGAGCGTGGCGTCGGCAATTTTCAGCCAGCACCGCTTTGGCATCATCGATACCCGTCAGCAGATCGAGCGGGAGGGGGCGGAAATTCGCCGGTGCCAGCACCGCCCCGTCCCAGCGATAGGCGGGCGCATCGGGCGTGAGAGCGCGGTCACCGGGCGGCGCAATCCGGTCAAGCGCGTCGGCAATACGGAGGAGAGTTTCGTCCATCCGCGTGTGACTAGCGCCCGTTTTGCGCCTTCGCCAGTCGCGCGCGATACGCCGGAATATCGGGGGCGAGCGCCACCGCCTTTTCAAGCAGCGCCACTCCTGTGGCACGGTCGCCTGTGTTGTTGGCAAACCAGCCATAGCTTGCCGCGACCGGCGGGCTGTTGGGGTTGAGCAGATAGGCGGCGCGCGCGAGCGTGATGGCGTCACCACCCCGATTTTGATTGGAACGCACCCAGCCAAGATTGTTGAGCAGTGTCGCGTTGCGGTCACCCAGCGCCGCCCGTACCCCGTCGAGCAGCCCCCCGGCGCGGTCCCATTGCTTGCCCGCCAAGGCGGCATCGGAGGCAAGCAGCCGTGCCGCAATGCTCTTTGGATATTGGGTCACGAACACATTGACGACGGCAAGTGCGGCGGCACTGTCCCCGGCGCGGCGCAGCGCATCGATCAGGCGCAGCGCAATCCCTTCTGAAAACTGCAAATTCGCCGCGCGCCGATAGGCCTCCGATGCATCGCGCCACCGTCCTGCCGCGCCCAGCGTGTCGCCGACCAGCATCATTGCGCCGGGTGATCCCGGATTGGCGCGTTCGATCCCTTGCGCGATGTCGATGGCCTCGCCCACACGACCCAACGCCACCAGCTGGCGCATGTCAGCCACCGGCCCGCGTCCGGCGGCGGCAAACGACGTTGCTGCCGGGCGCAGTGGCTGGGCTGCCCGGTCAAGATACCTGCCCGCGGCCGCCCGGTCGCCCAAATGCTCGCAGGCACGACCCATGACCGTCAACGTATAGCTGTCGGCATCGGGACGGTCGGCAATCGGGCGCAAGATATCAATCGCACCCCGGTCATCGCCGCTCGACCATAATGTTCGCCCCAGCAAACGCCGCGCGATCATATTGTCGGGCTGGCGCTCGACCACAGCACGCAAGTTATTGAGCGCCTGTTCCTCACTGCCCTGTGCCAGATCGACGACGCCCGCCAGCAGATGGAACCCCGGCACACCGTTTAGCCGCGGCCCGATGCGGTAGAGAATGCTGCGCGCCAGACCCCAGTCACCGGCGCGCGCGGCTAGCACCGCCTGCAGGTAGAAGGCCTGAGCATTGCCCGAATCAGCAACCAGTACGGCGCGGGTCTGCGCCAGCATGTCGCGGTTGCGGCCAAGCTCGCCCAGCGTCGCCGCACGTTCGAGCATCGCCGCGATATTGCCGGGCTGGACGCTCAGGGCGCGCTCGTACCACGGCAGTGCCGCGGCATAGCCGTAGCGGTCCCGCAGGAGATTGCCCGACTGGATGAGCGCATCGACATTTTGTGGGTCGAGCGCGACCGCACGGTCGGCCGCCGCCAGTGCGCCCGCAACATCGCCCGTGCCAAAACGAGCGCGGGCAATATCGGACCAGATCAATGTGTCTTCGGGTGCAAGCTGGGCGGCAAATGCCAGCTCGCGCAACGCCGCCGCGCCGTCCGCCGCCACACCCGCCCGCATCCGTGCGGCGTAGGCGCGGTACGGCGGCAGGATTTTTTCGGCATTGGCCAGTTCGCGAACGCGCGGTGCATTGCCCTGCAACAAATAGGCGTGGGCAAGCAGATGGCGCACATCACCGAGCGGAACCCCGCCCTTTACCGCCGTTTCAAACCGCAGCTGGGCGGTGATCGCGTCGCCGCGCGCCAAGGCTGCGCGACCCTGTGCGATCAGTTCGTCGCCAGCCAACGGCACATCAGCGCGCGTGGGCAGGACCGCCAGCAGTGCCAGCGCCGCCAATGCGGCCCCACCGAACTGCCAATGCCTAGACCGCGATGTCATAGCTCTTCAGCAGGTCATAGAGTGTCGGGCGGCTGATCCCGAGCAGCTTTGCCGCGCCCGAGATATTGCCGTCGGTGCGCGCTATCGCGCGGGCAATCGCCTTGCGGTCGGCGGCTTCGCGCACCGATTTCAGGTTGATCGGATCGTCGGCTGCTTCGCCTCCGGCCAAGTCGAGGTCGGCGGCGGTAACCAGCTTGCCGTCGGCCATGATGACCGCGCGCTTCACCCGGTTTTCGAGCTCGCGGACATTGCCCGGCCAGTGCCACGCATCGAGCGCCGCCAGCGCATCGGGTGTAAGGCCGGTGACATCGCTGCGCATCGACGAGGCAAATCGCTGCACAAACGCGCGCCCGAGCAAGCTGGCGTCCCCCGGCCGTTCGGCAAGCGAGGGAATGGTCACGACGATTTCGGCAATCCGGTAATAAAGGTCTTCGCGGAAAGCGCCGCTCGCGACCATGGCGTCGACGTTACGGTGGGTGGCCGTGACAATCCGGGTATCGACCGGAATGCCCTTGCGCCCGCCAACGCGTTCGATGGTCCGTTCCTGCAGGAAACGCAGTAGCTTTACCTGTAACGCCAGCGGCACATCGCCGATTTCGTCGAGGAACAGCGTCCCGCCATGCGCCTGCTCGATCTTGCCTTCGGTGGTCTTTACAGCACCCGTGAACGCGCCCTTTTCATGGCCGAACAGCTCGCTTTCGAGCAGATTTTCGGGGATCGCCGCGCAATTGATCGCCACAAACGCGCCGTCACGCCGCCCGCTGGTTTCGTGCAGGCCCCGCGCCAGCAATTCCTTGCCGGTACCGCTCGCACCGAGCAGCATCACCGACACATCGGCACTGGCCACACGTTCGACGGTGCGGACTGTCTTCAACATTTCGGGCGACGCCGTGATGATGCCACCAAGCAGGGTCGTTCCGCCGGGAACAATCGCCAACCGGCTGTTCTCCGATTCAAGCGCGTGGAGGTGAAACGCCCGCGCCACGATCAGCCCCAGTTCGTCGATTTCGACCGGCTTTGCGTAAAAGTCATAGGCACCCGAACTGATCGCGCGCAGCGCCGATTCTCGCGCGCCGTGGCCCGAGGCGACGATCACCTTTGTCCCGGGTTTCAGGCGCAGGATTTCGGCAAGCGTTGCAAACCCCTCCTCGACGCCGTCAGCGTCAGGCGGCAGTCCCAAATCCAGCGTGACTACATCGGGTTCATGCAGGCGCATCATGTCGATGGCGGACGCCCGGTCGCCCGCGACGATCACCTCATAATCGTCATACGCCCAGCGCAACTGCCGCTGAAGCCCTTCATCATCTTCGACGATCAGCAGTTTACGAAGCGGGGGCGTGCTCATGCGGCGACCCGCGCTGGTACGGGTTCCGCGCCGGGTAACCAGATCGTCATGCGTGTGCCCTCTCCGGGTGATGTGGTGATGCCGATGCGGCCGCCCATCGCATTTATGAGGGCGCGCGCTTCATAGGCACCGACGCCAAAGCCCCCGGCCTTGGTGGATGCGAAGGGTTTGAACAGCGATCCCCGCACAAAGTCGGCGGTCATGCCGGGGCCGACATCGGCCACCTCGATCCCGGTTTCACTGCCGCGCCGGACCATGGTCAGCGTGACCGGTTCATGCGGCGGGCTGGCATCAATCGCGTTCTGGACCAGATGCGACAATGCCTGATCCAGTCGCGCCGGATCCGCCAGCGCAAAGGTACCGGCATCGCCCATGACGACAACCGGATGACGCAATCGGTACCCGCTGCCGATGCTGTTGGCGACCTGCGTTAGATTGACGATGCGGGGTTCCTCGGTTTTGCCGGTATTATGCTGTGACAGGCGCGCGAGCAGGTCATTCATCCGCGCTGTCGAGGATTGCAGCGTGGCGATCATGTCGGCACGGAACTCAGGCTTGTCGGCGTGGCGTTCGGCGTTGCGGGTGACGAGCGTGAGCTGGCTCACCAGATTCTTGATGTCGTGCATGATGAACGCGAACCGGCGGTTGAACTCGTCGAAACGTGCGGCATCCGACAGCGCCTCTTGCGCGTTCGCCTCCGCCAGATAGCTTGCGACCTGTCGTCCGGCGAGGCGAAGCAGGTCGAAATCCTCCCAGTCGAGCGCCCGCGCCACCAGGGGCCGTTCGAGCAGCACCGCACCCGCCAGCCGGTCAAAATGGACCAGCGGGACAATCGCCCACGCCGAGCTGTCGGCTAGAATCCATTCGGGAATATCGGCTGCTTCGCCAATGTCACCACGATCAGCACGCAACGGATCAAGTTCGACAATCCGCCCCGAGGCAAGCCGTGCGGCGAGTTCCGCACCGCCGGTTTCGACTGGCGTCACGAGTCCGCCCCAGCCCCAGCGTGCCCCAGCGGTAAACCCGTCGCTGCCGGGGAACATCAGCAATCCGCCCGGCGACTGGACGATGTCGGCAACCGCCTTCACCACCCGCATTTCGAGCGCCTCCGCGCCTGGTCCCGGGATACCCAGCGTATCGGTGAAGCGCAGCCATTCGGCACGATAGTCATAGCGGTGCGCGAACAAATGCTTCGTCAGCATCACATTGGTCCAAGCGCGCGTCTCGGGCGAAGCCATCACAATCGCGACGACCAGCGCCGCTGCCAGCAAGACCAGTGGCGGAATTGCCCGGGCCCAGCTGCCGCCGAATGATTGCAATGCATAGGCAGACAGGATTACCGCCCCCAGATAGCCCAGCGCCGTGACCAGCCCGATGGACCGAAACGCCACCGTGCGCGACAGCCGGATCGACCAGCCGGTATTGCGCTGCGCCGCCAGCGCCACCAGCGGGGCGAGGCCCGATGCAACAACGCCGCGTGCCACTGCGAATTCGCTGACCCATTCACCCTGTGCCCAGCACAACGCGTAAAAGGTCAGATCAACACCCCACAGGACGCCGAGCGCCGCCAGCGGCAAGCCAACCCCGGCACGAGCACCCGCCGCCGTCGCCGTATAAAGATTATGAACCGCGACCAGTGCGCCGACGGCAAACACCATCCGCAGGGCGAAAGCAGCAAGCAGCGGCGACACCGCAGGCAGTTCACGCGTTGGATCGACCAGCGCCAGCAAATCGATGACCGCCGTTGCCCCTGCCGCAAAGGCAAGCACCGAATAGAGCGCGCGTAGGCTGCGGTATTCGGTGCCACCGCGCCGGAGCAGCGCGTAGAGGAACGTCAGCCACGCAAAGTTTCGCACGCTCTCGGCAAATTGGCTCGCGGGTGCGTCCACACCGGCGGATGCGGTTACGGCGGCCCAGACGGCGGTCAGTGCGCACGCGACGATGACGGCCCGCGCCGCGCGGTCCCGCCAGTGCTTCAACTGCCATGTGGCGACCGCCATGAACAGCAACGCCGCCAGTGCATGGCTCCAGGCAAGCGCCAGCACCGTCCCCATCGGCGTCACCGCGCACCGTCAGGAAACAGCACGACACGGATCGTCTGGAGGATGATGACGACATCGAGAAACGGTGTGTAATTCTTGGCGTAATACAGGTCATACTCAAGTTTTTGCCGCGCATCGTCGAGGCTCGCCCCATAGGGATAGTTGATCTGCGCCCAGCCGGTGATGCCCGGCTTCACGACATGGCGTTCGGCGTAGAACGGGATTTTCTTGCCCAGTTCGGCGACAAATTCAGGCCGTTCGGGGCGCGGGCCAACAAAGCTCATTTCGCCCTTCAGCACCGTCCACACCTGCGGCAATTCATCAATACGCAGCATCCGGATAATCCGCCCGACACGGGTGATGCGCGGGTCGTCTTTTTCGGCCCAGACCGCCTTGCCGGCAACCTCGGCATCCTGTCGCATCGAGCGTAATTTCAGGATGTCGAAGGGCGCGCCGTAAAGCCCCGAACGGGTCTGGCGATAGAATGCCGGACCCCGTGATTCGAGCTTGATTGCAACCGCGGTCACCAGAATGACCGGCAACGTCAGCAGTAGCAGCACCGCCGCAACGACGATGTCGAACAGTCGTTTTGCCAGCGACGACAGCCGCCGACCGCTTGAAAACCCGTCGGAGAAAATCAGCCAGCTCGGATTGATACTGCGGAGGTCGACGCGACCGGTCTCGCGTTCCAGAAACGTCGAAATCTCGTTCACATGCACACCCAGCGTGCGGATATGCAGCAGGTCGGCAACGGGCATCGCCTTGCGCCGTTCCTCTAGCGCGAGGACAACTTCGTTCGCGCCAAGCCTGGCCGCATATTCAGCCAGATTTTCGATGGCGGCGCGCGGCACCGCTGTACCCACGACCGGCTCGCAATCGCCCATGTCGATATGGCCGACGACCGAAAAGCTCGTCGCCCGTTCCGCGCCCAGCCGACCCAGTCGCGCTGCGCGCTGTCCCGCACCCATGATTAGCACCCGGCGCTTAAAGGCTTCGGTGCCGAGCATTTGCCCGAGCAGCACCCGCACCCCGACGAGCAACACGAACGCAAAGGCCATCGCGTACAACGAGTTTGACCGCCACAATGTATAGCCCGGCAGCATGAAATAGATGACTGACAGAAAAATCACGCCGAGGCAGATCGCCACGAGCAAACGCGCCGCGGCAAACCGCAGCGAGTGAAAAGCATCAGTGCCATAAACCCCGACCGCAATCATCGCGAGTTGCAAGGCGAGTGCAAAATTGACCAGCGGCCAGTAACGCACTGCAACCGGATCAATCCCCATGCCGATCTGCCGCGCACGCACGACCCAAGCGGTCTCGGCGGCAAGCAGCAACAGTGCAAGATCGATCAGCGCCAGAAACAGCACCGCATAGGGCACATAATGTTTGAACAGTCTAAACACTGTTGTTTCCGCCGCCTATCTCACGCCAGCGTCAAATATCCCGACACCTGTGCACCCTGTCGCTCAAATTGACAAAGATATGGTGAAGGCGCTGATCTAAAGGAGCGAATGTACTAGACAACGCGTTGGCTGGCGGGACGCGCGTGTCCCGTCTAGGAGACACGAATGACCGGCCCGCAGCGCATCACCCCCGTCATCCTCTCCGGCGGCTCAGGCACCCGGCTGTGGCCGATGTCGCAACCCGACCGGCCCAAACAATTCCTGCCGCTCGCGTCCGATGCGACGATGTTCGAGGCGACGGTGGCACGCTGTGCCGACCGCACGCGCTTTGCCGCGCCGATGATCGTCGCCAATGCCCGCCACGCCGATCTGATCGAGGCGCAACTGGGCGGGACCGAGGCAACGCTCGTTCTGGAGCCGCTGGCGCGCAACACCGCGCCCGCGATTGCGCTCGCCGCGCTGATCGCCGATCCCGAAGCACCGCTGCTGGTGATGCCGAGCGACCATGTCATCGCCGACGAACGCGCATTTAAGTTGGCAATCGGTGCCGCACTCCCGTTTGTCGAAGCGGGATGGTTGGTCACCTTCGGCATTGCGCCCGACGGCCCCGAGACCGGTTATGGCTATATCCAGATCGGCGACGTGCTGGCAGCCGGCGTAAACCGGGTTGCCCGCTTTGTCGAAAAGCCTGACCGCGCTCGGGCCGAAGCGATGATCGCAGCTGGCGGTCATGTCTGGAATGGCGGAATATTCCTGTTTCGCGCCGATGCGTTTCTGGCCGCACTTGCCGTCCATGCCCCCGACATGCTGGTGGCAGCGCAAGCGGCGGTTGAAAAGGCAGAGCGCCATGGCACGCGGATTTTGCCCGATGCGGCGGCCTTTGCTGCTTCACCGTCCGAATCGATCGACTATGCCGTCATGGAAAAGGCGGAGTGTGTGGCGGTTGTCCCCGTCGCGATGGGCTGGTCCGATGTCGGATCATGGGACGCGCTCCACGCCATTGGCAGCGACGCTGACGGCCATGCCCATCATGGCGACGTCATTGCGCTCGACACGTCGAACTGTTTGCTCCGCAGCGACGGCATCCGCATTGCCGCCGTCGGGGTGCATGACCTGATCGTTGTTGCGTCGGGCAACGACGTGCTCATCCTGCCACGCGGGCAGAGCCAAGACGTGAAGCGCATTGTCGAAGCCCTGAACGCCAAGCAAGACGCATGAGCCGCTGGCCGTCGGTCCTGTGGCCAAAAGTGCTATGGGTGGTTCGCCACGGTGAAAGCGCGGCGATGCTTGCCAGCCATGCCGCCACTACCGCCGGTCACCACCGCGTTGTGCTCAATGCCCGCGATATGGACACCGGCCTGTCAGTCGCAGGGGCCGCGCAAGCCCATGCGCTGGGCAGCTGGTTCGCGGCGCAGAACGCAGCGGCGCGGCCCGATATTATCCTGACCTCACCGTACCAGCGCGCGACCGACACCGTGGCCGCCTTTCGCAGTGCAGGCGGGTGCGCGGCGGATGTCCGCATCCTGACCGACGAACGCCTGCGCGAACGTGAACTGGGTATTCTCGACGGCCTGACATGGGAGGGGGTGAAGGCACTTCACCCCGACCAGGCGGCGCAGCGCGACCTGCTCGGCAAATTCTACCACCGGCCGCCCGGCGGCGAGAACTGGTGCGACGTCATCCTGCGCCTGCGCGGCGTCATCGACCGGATATCGCTGCACCACACCGGTGCCCGCGTCATGATCGTTGCGCACGAATGCGTGATCTTTTGCCTGCGCTACATCCTCGAAGAACTCGACGAAGCCGGTGTGCTCGCCATCGACGCGCAGGGCGACATCGCCAATTGTGCGCTCACACAATATCGCGCGGCGACGGACGGGCTGGTGCTGGAACGGTTTAACGACACAGGGCCGCTGGAGGGCACCGGCGCCATAGTGACACGAGCGCGCGAACCGATCGCAGCGGCGCGGGGCTAATGATTTAATATTTGCATAGTCCCCCGAAACGAATATACCTTTCTTCACAATTGCGGGGGGAGATACGAAATGGCCGTGTTGTCGTTGCGTCGTACACACCGTTTACTGATCCTTGGCGTTGTGTTGCTGCTGGCCGCGCTTGCCGCCATGTCGGGCAGCTGGCGGGTAGCCGCGCAAAAGGCGGTCACCAATGCGACCTGCCCGGCCCCGCGCGGTATCCCCACTGGTTTCGATTATCCGCAATCGGCGGCGACCGTGCAGAACTGGGTAGCGACCGGCAACGCCGCGCGCGCGCGCGTCCACGGCTGGAATTTGTGGGCGGCGCTCAACACGACGCAGAACGGACAGCCGGTGTGGCAGTCGTGGTGCACCGAGACACAGGCGTTTGCGTCCGCGACCGCGCTCAAGTTCACCAACGTCCACGGCGGCAAGCCGATGCGCACGTTCAAGCTTAACAACGGACTGACCACCGGTGCCGACCCGATCAACTTCCCGGTTACGCCGGTCTATGCCGTGCCCCCACCCGTGATGGCGCGCTATGCCGGGTCGAAGTGCCTCATTCCGGCGACACCGACCAGCATTGCCGCACTGAACAATGGCCCGACCTTGCAGAACAACGGTGATGTGATGATCGCGGGCGTCATCTACAACCAGCCTGCGTATAACTGGATTCGCAACAACAAGCTTTACCAGCAATCGACACTCAACGGCATGATCCCGCCCGCCAACATGACCAAGCAAATGGCGGCAATGCCTGCAGGGTCCATCGCGCTGAAACCGATGATGTGGCCGGTGAAGGGCAGCGGCTTTACCGCACTGCCGGTATGGGACGATCTGAAATCCGACGGCGGTGTCTATTCGGGCTTTGAAATCCAGAGCCAGTGGCCGCGCGCGGTGGCGATCACCCCGACGCCGCAATCGACCGTCGTACCCGCCAGCATCCCCTTCCTTTACGGTGTGACAATGAACGGCAAGCCGCTGGGGCCGAATACCTATGCCAAGCCCGCCGTCACCGGCATCCAGAATTTCTATAACTACCGCCCAAATCTGGCGACGATGGCGCAGTGCGACCGCGCAATCCTCGATGCCTCGGCCTATTACGCCTATGGCCGCATGTTCCAGCAGGGCGACTATCTTGTGCTGGTCGCCATGCATGTGATGAGCAAGGAACAGCCAGCGTGGACGTTCCAGTCGGTGTGGTGGAGCGATCGGCCCAATGCGGGAGGCTATGCGGCCAACCGGCCGAACCTGCCGGTCACCCAGGCCCCCGGGCCGTGGCGGCATTATCTGATGGCCTCGACCTATGGCATTCCGGCAACCCCCGGCAGCTCGCAATGGCCGGTTGCGTACAACCCCTATATCGAACTGGCTGCCGGTCATCCGATCAAGACCAACTGCATGAATTGCCACCAGCGCGCCGCGTGGCCTGCCAGCAGGAACGAATATCAGGCCCCCGGCGGTCCCGGCGCGCTCGACATTTTCGCGCGGACCAACCCGGTCATGAACGGCCTGATCGGCGTCGACTCGCTCTGGTCGATCAGCGACCGGGCCGTGGCACCGTCGAAAGCGCCGGTCGGAACGGCGGCGGGGATGCCGTAAGGGGGCCGTGCAGGATTTCCTCAAGCGCGATCCCGTTCTAGGGGATCGCAATGACGATTTTTGAACAAGCCAAAGCCCGCGCCGACACCATCGCCCCACCGCCGGTCGACAGCCCCCGCGCCGCCGCCGCAACCGCCTTCGGCTTCGGCCTGTTCGTCACCGGGCTGTTTGTCGCCTTCCAATGGCTCGGTCTGTCAGGATGGCTGGCGTGGTTCGGCGCGGCGCTCGCTTATGGCGGCATTGCCTATGCCGACTGCCAGCTCGGCTGGAGCCGCAACAAGCGCGAATACCGTGAGGCGATGGAGGAGCTGAAGGGGCGCGCGGACGGGCCGTCGGTGCATTAACCGGGCGGGAATAGATTGATTTACCCTGTTATGGTAGAAAGATGTCGTTGGAGGGTAGAATGGGCGTTCAGATGAACATCAAGAGCGTGGAAGCCGTCGAGCTTGCCCGCGAACTGGCCGAAATCGACGGCATTTCGCTGACCGACGCCGTCACCCGCGCCCTGCGTGATGCCAAGCGCGCGCGCGTCGCCGACCGCAGCGCCAATCTGCGCGCGCTGTACGACATCATCGAAGACACGCACTGGCGGCTCGATGCCAAGATCGGGTCCGCCGACATCGATAGTTTTCTCTATGACGAAGACGGACTGCCCAAATGATCGTCGATTCCTCGGTGATCGTGGCAGTGCTCAAGAAGGAAGACGATTACGAGCTGTGGACCGAGCGACTTTTTGACACCTCACCGCAATTGAAGATGTCGGCGGCCACCTATCTCGAAACCAGCATCGTGATCGACGCAGCGGGCGATGCCGACGCCAGTGCCAACCTCGACCGGTTCCTCGACAGGCTGCTGGTCGAAATTGTGCCCGTGACACCCCGCCAAGCACGCCTCGGACGCTCCGC
>JANNCK010000091.1:0-12133 GCA_031386545.1 Sphingomonadales bacterium | reverse complement strand
AGGATCCGCTGAAAATCACGAAACGGGATCGAAGAGCGGGACTCAATCAGGCGCTGGTAGAGTTTGGATGGTTTTACCATTGGGACGGCCTAGCATCAGAATATTCAGACGCGCTAGCATGAAGCCCGGCCATTTCCATGCATTGGTCTCATCTTACTTCCGGCTACCCCACTTCCGCTGCGTCTTCCCGAACCGGTCCTTGTGCGTCCCCGCTTTGCCTTCGTTGCTCCGTCCCATGATCGGCGCTGCCGATACCGCAACGCCCGGCAGGCCCAATTCCTCGGCCTCCAGTGAGCGGATTTCGTCGCGCAGGCGGCCGGCGGTTTCGAATTCGAGGTCGCCCGCCGCTTTCCGCATCTTTTTTTCGAGGTCTTCGATGTAGCCGCGCAGGTTATGGCCGACCATGTGCGGACGGTCTTCGTCGATCTCAATTGTCACCTGATCGCGGCTCGACAGGTGGCTGATAACATCCGAAATGTTGCGCTTGATCGTCAGCGGCGTGATGCCGTGCTCGGCGTTGTATTCGAGCTGCTTTTCGCGCCGCCGGTCGGTTTCGCGCATCGCGCGCTCCATGCTGCCGGTGGTGCGGTCGGCGTAGAGGATGACACGCCCGTCGACGTTGCGCGCGGCGCGGCCGATGGTCTGGATCAGCGAGGTTTCGGAACGCAGGAACCCCTCCTTGTCGGCGTCGAGAATGCACACCAGCCCGCATTCGGGAATATCGAGTCCCTCGCGCAACAGGTTGATCCCGATCAGCACGTCGTACACGCCCAACCGCAGGTCGCGGATCAGCTCGATCCGCTCCAGCGTCTCGACATCGCTGTGCATGTAACGAACCTTGATCCCGGCCTCGTGGAGATATTCGGTCAAATCCTCCGCCATCCGCTTGGTCAGCGTCGTCACCAAGGTGCGGTATCCGGCGGCCGTCGTCTTGCGGACTTCGTTGATGCAATCGTCGACCTGATCCTCGACCGGCTTGATCTCGACCGGCGGGTCGATCAGCCCAGTGGGCCGGATGACCTGTTCGGCAAACACACCGCCGGTCTGTTCCATTTCCCACGGCCCCGGCGTCGCCGACACGCACACCGTTTGTGGCCGCATCGCGTCCCATTCGTTGAAGCGTAACGGCCGGTTGTCGATCGCCGACGGCAGACGGAACCCGTATTCTGCGAGCGTCAGTTTCCGCCGGTGATCGCCGCGCGACATGCCGTTGACCTGCCCGATGGTGACATGGCTTTCATCGACGAACAGCAATGCGTTTTCGGGGAGGTACTCGAACAAAGTCGGCGGCGGTTCGCCCGGCATCCGCCCGGTCAGGAAGCGGCTGTAATTCTCGATCCCCGCGCAACTGCCGGTCGCCGCGATCATCTCCAGATCGAAATTGGTGCGCTGCTCCAGCCGCTGTGCTTCGAGCAATTTGCCCTCGATCACCAGCTCCTTCAGCCGCTCGGACAGTTCGTGTTTGATCGCCTCCATCGCCTGCTTCATCGTCGGCCCGGGCGTGACGTAGTGCGAGTTCGCATAGACGCGGACATAATCGAGCAGCGCCGCCTTCTTGCCGGTCAGCGGGTCGAACTCGGCAATACTTTCGATCTCGTCGCCAAAGAACGAGATGCGCCACGCACTGTCCTCGTAATGCGACGGGAAAATTTCCAGATTGTCGCCGCGCACCCGAAAATTGCCGCGCTGGAATGCCGCGTCATTGCGCTTGTACTGGAGCGCGACGAGCTTGCGGATGATCTCCGACTGATCGACCGTCGCGCCCTTTTTCAGGTCAAAGATCATCGCCGAATAGGTTTCGACCGAGCCGATGCCGTAGAGGCACGACACCGACGCGACGATAATCACATCGTCGCGTTCGAGCAGCGAGCGCGTCGCCGAATGCCGCATCCGGTCGATGCTCTCGTTTACCGAGGATTCCTTCTCGATGTAGGTGTCCGACCGTGCGACATAGGCCTCGGGCTGGTAATAGTCGTAGTAACTGACGAAATATTCGACTGCATTTTCGGGAAAGAACGACTTCATTTCGCCATAGAGCTGCGCCGCCAGAATCTTGTTCGGGGCAAGGATCAGCGCGGGCCGCTGTAATTCCTCGATCACCCGCGCCATCGTGAACGTCTTGCCGCTGCCAGTGACGCCGAGCAGCACCTGATTACGCTCGCCGTTCAGCGCGGTCTCGACCAGTTCGGCAATCGCCGTCGGCTGGTCGCCTGCCGCCTGATAGTCCGACACGACCTTAAAGCGTTTGCCGCCCTCGACCTTGGGCGGGCGGGCAGGGCGATGCGGGACAAAGTCCGCGCTCGTTTCGGGCTCGGCGAGAGACGTGCGAATCTGGATGGACATATAGAGAACGTAAGGCGATGAAGGCGCAGGGGCAATGCCTTCGTTAGGTCAGGGGGATCTATGACATATGTGCCGATGCCGGTTTTGCGTGACGGCGGGCGTAGCTTTGAAGATGGGATAGCGCGGGTTCTGCGATGGATGGACACGTTTTTTCCCGCACTGCGCGCCAACCTGAACTCGCCCGCTGACGATGCCGCCATTGATGCCGCACAGGCTTCATGCTGTGTCGTTTTCCCTGACGATCTACGCGCTCTCTATCGCGTTGCTGATGGTGAAACTGGCGTTCTCGGCTTCTTCTTCGGACTCCCCTTCCTGTCGCTTTCGCGTCTCGTCGATGAGTGGTCGGCCTGGCGGGATGTGGCGCAGGATGTAACGGAAATGGATAAAAACAGCGATGGCTTTTACACCTCAGTACCACCGGACGTGATTGCGGGTCGCTACACCAACCCTGGCTGGATTGCGATTTCGCACGACCATGGCGGCAACCATCTGGGTGTCGACCTTGCGCCCGGTCCGCGCGGGCGTGTGGGCCAAGTCATCAATTTCGGAGCGGATGAGGACGAGAAATTTGTCATAGCCCCTTCGCTTGCCGCATTTTTCCATTGGTACGCAGATAATCTGGAGTGCGGAAACTATAAGATTTCCGGTCTGCCGGGGGCCGAAGATTTTGACTTCACGATTGCCGATCCGGCTAACGAGCATTTTCTGGATGCGGTGCGAGAGATGGGTCAGTTATAAGCCAAATCTAGGACCGGAACTTTGAACGGCAAGCTCACCGGCGAATGCACCGGGCAGAAAGACCATTGAGGGAGGAACGACAATGATCGGTTACGTCACAATCGGCACCAACGACATCGCCAAGGCGCGCGTCTTTTATGACGCGCTACTTGCTGAACTGGGGGCGAAGCGGATGATGGAGTTCGGCGACGAACTTGGCGGGTTTACGATGTGGGGCAATGACTGGAGCAAGCCTGCGCTGGCGGTGACCCACCCCTATGACAAGGGCACGGCAACCCCCGGCAATGGCAATATGGTTGCGCTGGTGCTTGATACCCGCACGAAGGTCGATGCGCTCTATGCCAAGGCGCTCGAACTCGGCAGCAGCGACGAGGGTGCGCCCGGACTGCGCGGCGACGAGGGGCCACAGGCGTTCTACGGCGCCTATTTCCGCGATCCTGAGGGCAATAAATTCTGCGCGTTTTGCATGGGGCCAGCGTCATGATCCGGCGCGCCTTCATCCTCGCTGCGCTGCTCGCCTCAACGCCCGCGCTTGCCGAACCCGATTATGCCGCCGCGATCCGCGCCGATTACGACGCGTCGGGCGCGGCACTGTTCGACTATTTCCACCGCAACCCCGAACTGTCGTTCAAGGAAGTTAATACCGCCGCGCGTATGGCCAAGGAGCTGCGCGCGATCCCGGGCATCGTCGTTACCGAAAAGGTCGGCGGCACCGGCGTGGTCGGGGTGATGAGCAATGGTGCGGGTCCGACGGTGCTGGTCCGCGCCGATATGGACGGGCTGCCGGTCGAGGAAAAGACCGGCCTGTCTTATGCGTCGAAGGCGCGGCAGGTCGGTGTCGATGGCGTCGACTCACCCGTGATGCACGCCTGCGGTCATGACACCCACATCACCGGGCTGGTCGCGACGGCAAAGCGGCTGGCGGCGATGAAGGGGCGCTGGTCGGGGACGGTGGTCTTCATTGTCCAGCCCGCCGAGGAACGCGTCGGGGGTGCCGCCGCCATGATTAAGGACGGGCTCTACACCCGCTTTCCCAAGCCCGATGTCGCGCTTGCCTGGCACGTCGCGTCCGAACTGGCGACCGGCAAAGTCTCGGCGTCGGAGGGTATCCAATACTCGTCCGCCGACAGCGTCGACATCCGCGTCAACGGCGTCGCCACGCACGGCGCGTCGCCGCATCTGGGCCGCGATCCGGTCTATGTCGCGGCGCAGATCGTCGTGGCGCTGCAGGGCATCATCAGCCGCGAAAAGGGGCCGCTGTCACCTGGCGTCATCACTGTCGGTGCGTTCCATGCCGGGGTGAAGCACAATATCATCGGCGACCATGCCGATTTGCAAGTCACGGTGCGCTCGAACAACCAGAAAGTGCGCGACATGCTGATCGCGTCGATCGAGCGCGTCGCGAACGGGGTCGCCGCCGCCAATGGCGCGCCACCACCGGTGGTGAAGGTGACCGAATCGACACCGGTAACGGTGAACGACACTGCGCTCGCCCGCCGCCTGAACGCCGCGTTCGTCCGCGAGCTGGGGGCAGCTGCAGTGCCACCGTTCGAACAAAAGGGCATGGGCGCAGAGGATTTCGCCTATTTCGTCGCGCCCGAACACAAGGTGCCGGGATTCTACTTCGCGGTCGGCGGCACCCCGCAGGCGGCGTTCGATGCGGCAGCGAAGGGTGGTCCTGCTGTTTCGGGCCATCACTCGGGATTGTTCAAGGTCGATCCCCGGGCGAGCGTCGTGACCGGCGCGACGGCTATGACCGTCGCGGTGATGGAATTGCTGGGCAAGAAGTAGCGCCGCATCGCCGCAGAACCCTGTGCTGCTGCGAAAGCAGGAGCATTGGCGACCTGAAATCCCCCCCCCCCGTTCCGGGGAGGAATTGACGATCCGCGTGTCTCAATCGCGGCATGACGCTCGAAGGCGGCTCAATCCTCTGCGATCAGGCTCGTCTTCTTCGTGTCGGGCAGCATCAGGAACGCGATCAGCGCGATTCCGATGCCGCCCGTCACGCCCCAGAAATACAGTGGCTCCATGCTGTTTTTCTTCAGCCACAGGGCGACATATTCAGACGGTGCACCGAACATCGTATTCGCAATCGCATAGGGGAAAGCGACCCCGAGTGTCCGGATGTGCGCGGGGAACAGCTCGGCCTTGGTGATCGGCCCGACCGAGGTGTAGGCCGACATGATGGTCAGCGGGATCACGGCAAGCAGGAACGCGGTCAGCGGATCACGGACACCCGCCAGGGTCGTGAACACCGGCACCGTGACGAGGATCCCGGCGACCCCGAAAAAAATCATCTGCGGCTTGCGCCCGAACCGGTCCGACAACGCGCCCCACAGTGGTTGCTGCAGCGCAAACACCGCCAGCGCCGCCGCCGTGATCGCCGTCGCGGTCGGTCGCGTGAAGCCCGACGTGCCAACGAGGAATTTCTGGAGGTAGGTCGTGTAGGTGTAAAAGGCGAGCGTGCTCCCCGCTGTCATCATCACGATCATCAGCGACGCGCGCTTGTGGTTGCGCCACAGCTCGCCAACCGACGACGCCGGCGTCCCGCTGCGGTCGATGGCGTGGAAAGCATCAGTCTCGGCCAGCCCGCGCCGGAACACGAACACGGCGAGCGCCAATACCGCGCCGAGCGCGAACGGGATGCGCCATCCCCACGCCTCTAGCGCCGCCTCGGGCATCACCGCCTGCAGCACCAGCAGCACGCCGAGCGCGGCGAGCTGTCCGCCGATCAGCGTGACATAATGGAAACTTGACCAGAACCCGCGCTGCCCGCGCGCAGCCATCTCGCTCAGATAGGTCGAACTCGCGCCAAATTCGCCGCCGACGCTCAACCCCTGCAACAGCCGCGCAATCACAAGCACGGCGGGCGCAACCCAGCCGACTTGCGTGTAGGTCGGTGCAATCGCGATCATTAACGACCCCGCGCACATCAGCCCGACCGACAGCGCCAGCCCCGCCTTGCGCCCGTGGCGGTCGCCATAAACCCCCATCGCCCAGGCACCGATCGGGCGCATGATAAAACCCACGCCAAAGATCGCGGCGGTGTTCAGCAGCTGTGCGGTACGGTCGCCCGCCGGGAAAAACGACGGCGCGAAATAGATCGCGAGCGACGCATAGGCGAACCAGTCATACCATTCGACGAAATTGCCTGCTGACCCGCCGATGATCGAGCGCAGGCGTTTGGTGTCGATGGCCATGCTTCATTTCCCCTAACATGTGGCGGTTATGCGACGAAGCGGCGCCTGCGGGCAAGCGGCGTGGCTTGTGCGCGAACGCCGGGGGCAATAGGCCGCACCTATGCGTTTTGTCGGTTCAGTCTTGCTGGTTTCATTTGCCGTGCTTTCGGGTGTCACGCTTTCGGGCTGTGTTGCGCCACCCCCGGCGACACCGCCTGCCCCGCGCCTGCCGTTCCCGCGCCCCACGCTCGCGCCGCCGCCGGTCGCCGTGTCGCCGACAACCACAACCGGGGACGGTGCAGTCTCGCCCGGTATCTGGACTTACGGCACCGACGCCCGCGGCTCGCGCGCCATGTTCGGGCAGCCCAACCGCGATGCCCTGCTTGTCGTGCGTTGCGACCGCGCGGCGCGGCGGATTTTCGTGTCGGTCCCGGGCAGCGCGCCTGATACGCTTACCCTGCGCGCGACCAGCACGCTCAGCCAGTATCCGGCGCGGCCAACCGGGTCGTCGCCCGCCTATGTCGCGGTCGATATTGCCCCGTCGGACCCCATTCTCGATGCGCTGGCGTTCAGCCGCGGGCGGTTCACCGTGGCGCTTGGTCCGCGTGCGCTGGCGGTGCCGGCGTGGCCCGAATTTACCCGCGTTGTCGAGGATTGCCGCGCCTGATCGCGACCCCGCGCGAAGCCGAAAATCACGACCGCATAAAATTTTTACAACAAACGCTTGATTGCCGCCCCGCAATGATTCAGATTCACCTTGTGGCCGCCGGTGGCCACGGCTTTTTAGCGAAGGGAGGTGATCCGATGTCTCATGGTTCAGCGAGTGGCACGGAGAATTTCGTTCGGGAGCATCTCGCCTAGTCTTTGAAAATCGACGAAGCGACCATGGTCTCCCGGGCTCGAGATTACATCTCCGGCCGCTGACCATGCTAAGGGTTGCCGGGGCGTCAGGCGCTCCGGCAACCTTTTTCATGTCGGGTTCCGCGACGAAATAGCGGAGCTATTTCCAGCCCCCAGCGGCCCGACCGGCGGGGCCACCAGCCTCGACCGACGAAGACACGGCTTTGCCGGGTCGGGAACCTCTGCCGTTGCAGCGTCCGGAAGCGGTAGAAAGCGGAACGGCAGGTTTTGCTGAGGCGAGGCACCTGAGCGGACACGCCGACGGGGAAGCATTTCACTTTTGATCAGCCCTATTGCGGCATTGTAAGTCAGATGGCTCTGGACGTGACGAAGTGCCTAAATTCCGTTTCAATTGTAATTTTTTAAGTATTTTGTGGTCAGTGTCACTGGAACGTGGAGACGGCACTAAAACGCTATGTCAGAGGAATTGCAGCCGCCAGAAGTTACGGAAGCCGTGCCTAACCTTGCCGAACGTGCTCCGCGCTTGAATGTTATGTTGATGGCGACAGTAGAGCACTTCCGTTGGGCCGCACCGACAAGGCATCGGGTGCGCGACCTCTCAACGGGAGGGGCACGGATCGATAATGCCGAGCAGATGTTTGCGGGCGAGACACTTCAGATCTCGATCGGTGCAGCCCAAGCGATCACGGCAACCATCAAATGGGTGTGCCGGGGGTCAGCTGGTCTAAGCTTCGAAGAAGTAATTAACATCGATGAGGCCCGCAAGAATGTCGCGGCGCAGCCAAAATTGATTGCGCGCCCGAAGCTGCAAGTCGCGTCTTCCGAACCGACAGTCGGATGGTTCAAAGAGCTAAAAGACCCGTATCGCAATTGATCTGCCATGAGCCGGTGAAGCCGCCGAACAGATGCGCCTCGTCGGCTGATTTGAGACCTTTTCGCTTGCTGGTCGTCCACGTCTGCATCTGGGTCGAAAGCAGCCGTCCTTCCCCGCGACGCCCTGCGAAAAAACCGCTGTCCTACACGATAGTTTTCGTGTTCTGTTCTTTCACGAGTCGTTGCTCTGCCTTGAAATCGTCGACCGCCCTGACTGACGCCCATGATGGCGAACGCATGAGCGTGTCCCGTTCGGGCCCTCCGTCACGCGTTGAAAACATTTTTCAGGTGTGAACTTTGTGACCTTTGGCGGAAAACTGCGGTTTTAGCGCGCGCCCGCTCCGGGACAGCCCGGCAGCCCGCTAAACCCCGCCCCCCGCAATCCACGCCCGCACTTTCGCCTCCAGCACCGTCAGCGGCAGCGCACCCGTCATCAGCACTTGTTCGTGAAACCGCCGCGCGTCGAACTTCGCGCCGAGCTTGGCCTTCGCCTCAGCCTTCAGCCGCAAAATCGCCAGTTGGCCGATCTTGTACGCCAGCGCCTGCCCCGGAATCGCGATGTACCGCTCGACCTCGATCGTTGCATCGGTGCGGCTCATGCCCGAATTGGCAAGCATGTAGTCAATGGCGCGGTCGCGGGTCCAACCCTTGGCGTGCAGCCCCGAATCAACCACGAGGCGCAGCGCGCGCAGCATTTCGTCGTCGAGGCCGCCGAAGCGCTGATACGGGTCAGTCTCGACGCCCAGCTCTTTCCACAGCGTCTCGGCATAGAGCGCCAAGCCCTCGACATAGGCGGTGTTGCCGCCGAAGCGCATGAAGGGCGGGAGCGCGGTGTTCTCCTGAGCGAGGCTGATCTGGAAATGATGCCCCGGCACCGCTTCGTGGAGGTACAGCGTCTCGCTGCCGATCTTCGAGCGCGAGGGCAGGTCGTAGCTGTTGTAATAGAACACGCCGGGCCGCGATCCATCGGGCGTGCCCTGCTGGTAACTGCCCCCGGCGTCGGTCTTTTCCTTATATTCGGGCACCGGGCGGATTTCGAGCGCGCTCTTGGGGATCGTCGAGAATTGCTCGCGGACGCGCAGATCGACCAGTCTGCCGACGCGCTCGAACTCTTCGCGCATCGCTTCCTTGGTCTTGAACTTGAACGCGGGGTCGGCACGCAGCTTTTCGAAGAATTGCGGCAGGGTGCCGGTAAAGCCGACCCGCGTTTTGATTGTTTCCATCCCCTTCAGGATGCGCGCCACTTCGGACAGGCCGAGATTGTGGATCTGCTCGGCGGTCATCGGCAGCGTCGTGTTCGATTCGATGAGGTAGCGGTAAAGCGCCAGCCCGCCCTTCATATGGACGAGGCCGACGCCCTCACGCGACACGGGCAGATATTCGTCGCGAAGGAAATCGCGCAGCCGGGTGTAGGCGGGGAAGATGCCATCGCGAACCGCCGCGGTCGTCTCGGTCGTCAGCCGCGCCTTGTCCGCTGCCGAGAAACTGTCGGGAAATATCTTGAGCGGCCCGGTGAAGGTTGATCCCTCGGCCCCGGTTTTCAGCTGTGTATCCAGCTGTTCGACGATGTTGCGCACCACCAGCTTGGGTTGGGTGACGCCCGATGCCATCCCCTCGCGGAACCGCGCAATGGCAAGGTCGATCTGCGCGGCGAACTGGCGGTGGCGCTTGATGTTGTTCTCGTAATCGAGAACCGTCTTGAACGGCGCGGCACCCTGTCCCGACGCAAAGTCAGGGTAGAAGGTATGCGCGCCAAAGAAATGGTCGATCGGGCGCACATCGCGCAAGTTGCGCATCGTCGGCGTGAGCCCTGCCATGTCGAGCTCGGTGTTCCGCCTGAACGTGTCATAGGCAATGCGGTCGGTCGCGTTCAGCTTTGCGCGGTCAACGCGGGCGAGCGCGGCAAGATCGGCCTTGTCGGCCTGATACGCAGCCTCGGTCGCGGCATCCGAATACAGGTCACCCAGCCGGTCGGCATAGCGCAAATCGCCGCGGAACAGCGCGTTGATCGGTTGGCGTTTCAGCGCCGCCTCGTCGCTGTCGCGGAACAGCTGGTGCATCGTTTCGGCGGGGGTGGCAGCGGCAAGCGGCGCGGCGAGCGCGGCAAGCGAGATGGCGACGGGGAACAGATAGCTGCGCATGACAAGACTCCGGGGCAAGTGTGTTGCCTCGCTATCACGCCTGTACGCAGACACAAGCGGGGCCGAAGCGATAAGCTCCGGCCCCGTGCGGGTTAATAGTAGAAGTTACGGATCACATCGATCACGATGCCGCGCCGCGTATCGATCAGCAGGACGTCGTTATAGTGACGCACCCAGCGCTGGTTCCAGCCGGGATTCGGCAGGCGATAACGGGCGTAATCGTTGATGTAATAGCGCGGGCTGTAATAGCCGACGCCGATTCGCAGGCCGGGGCGGAATGTCTGGTACCGGTTGTCCGACCGCCAGCCATTGCCGCGATAAACGTCGCGGTTTTGGTTGCGGTATTGGCGCCAGTCGTCACGACCGTAATGGCCGCTCCGTCGCGCGTCGCGGTAATCCTCGCGGTATTCCTGACGTGCGCCGCGTAGCTCGCGCGTCTCCTGACGGATCTGCCGTGGATCGCCGTTGCGATAGGCGCGGTCCACGTCACGGCGTTCCTGACGGATATTCTGACGGTCGCGCTGCAATTCACGGCGCTCCGACGGATTGATCTGCGCCTGCGCCGCCACCGGTACGAGCGTTGCGGCGATCAGCCCGGCCAGAACGGCTTGCTTGAAGGTCTTACGCATGATGTTACTCCTTTGGGTGTCCATTACTGAACGACTCAGGGGATACATCCCTTCCGCTGAATGGCACGGGAATGGCACCTTCAGCCGCGCGAAAGGTTACGCAACGTCACGCACGCTCGGGAGCGGCGGGCAGGACCGGCAGGCAGGACCAGCGGTCAAAACCAGAAGCGTTCGCGGTACCATTTGGTGACGATATTCTTGATCCCCGCCATGACCGGCTGGCCTTCGTGGAGCGCCTGCGGGTTGGGTTTGCCGTCGGCGTCCATATTATTCCACGCCAGTAACATGCCGGTACGCGGCGAGACGCGGAAACCGGCGTTGGAAAACCATGTTTCGCCCCCGCCTGCGGGTTGGTCGAGGTAGATCATCGCGGTCCAGCACCGCTGCCCGCCGCGGGTTTTCTCGTCTTCCCAATACGGCTGTTCGGGATGGAAATAATCATGGTGCGCCTTGAACTGCTGGCCAACGGCATAGCGTTGCCCCTGCAATGTCTCGCCCTGACGGGGTTTCAGGCCCATCAGCTTGCACAGCCGCGCGTCAATGCCCTCCACAAATGGATTCCACCGGTCGAGGTCGCAACTTTCGCTGGTCCGGAACGTCGGGTCATTGTCGGTGGACAGCACGGTCGATGGCTTGCGGTCGGCATCGATCATCGCGATCAGGCCGCCACATTCACGCGCGCTCAGGAAGTTCTGGAGCAGATAGACATCGAATCCGATACCGGAGACAATCTGCATGCCCGGTGCCTTTTTCAGACGACCGGAGACTGATTTGCCGAGCTCGGCAAGGCGCGCTTCGGACACGGGGTTACTGCGCCCGTACCGCGATAAAATCATGCCCCGCCATCGTCATCCCTTTGCCATGTCGGCATCAGGATAGGCGAAGGCGGGGCATGGTTTCCAGTCGCAATCGTTATCCGAAGAAGCCGTAGATCGCGTCAACGACCTGCCCCGACCTCAGATCGACGAGCAGGACATCTTCGTAATAGCGGACCCAGCGATAGGGACCGTACACTGGCGGCAGGCGATAGCTGTACGGATCGCTGATCCAATATTGCTGGTCGTAGAGAACATACGACAGGCTGAACCCGACCGATAAACGCCGGTAACCGTAATCCCAGCCATACGGGGCATAATAGCGGTCGTTCCGGAACAGGCTACGGTTGCTGTAGCGATAGCGCTGCCAGTCATAGCGCTGGTCACGCCGCCAGTCGCTGCTCCAGCTCCGGTTCCAGTTACGATATTGGTTCTGCCACTGGCGGCGCTGGTCGTAACGGTTGTTACTGCGCCAAGTGTCGTTGCGCCCATCGCCGCGCCATGTGTCATTCCGCCATGTATAGTTGCGCCATGTATCGTTGCGACGGTTGTCG